>JANNNM010000666.1:0-1324 GCA_031398535.1 Betaproteobacteria bacterium
CCCCCACCAGCGCCACGGTGGCATTGCGCGGAATGTCGAACGAGATGCCCTTGACCGCTTCGAAGCGCGTGTGCCGGTCAAGACGGAAGGTCACGCGCAGATTGCGGACGCTGACCAGCGGATCAGTGTGACCCCCCCCGAACGGCACTTCGCGCCGCGCCCCCCCAGGGGGGCGCGCGCCCTGGGGCGGGCCGGCGGCGCTTGTTTTCTCAACCATGCTCAGTTCCCCGTCCCGCGCAGCTTCGGATCGAGCGCGTCGCGCAGCGCATCGGTGAAGAGCGAGAACGCCGTCACCAGCACCGCCATCGTGCCGCCGGCGGCGGCCAGCTGCCACCACTTGCCCAGGATGAGTTCGTTCTGCGCCTCGTTCAGCATCGAGCCCCACGAGACAACGTCCACCGGAACGCCGAAACCGAGGAACGACAGGATCACCTCCGACTTGATGAAGGCAACCACCAGGATCGACATCTGCACCAGGACCACGTGCGAGACATTGGGAAAGATGTGCCGGAACATGCGGCGCGTGTTCGACGCGCCGATGGCATCCGCGGCCTGCACGTATTCGCGACCCTTGTGCTTCAGATACTCGGCTCGGATCAGCCGGAACACGCCCGTCCAGCCGGTGAGTCCGAGGATGAGCACGATGGTCAGCGTGCCTTTCTGCTGCAGCACCGCCGCCACCGCCAGGATCAACAGCAGGTAGGGAATGGAACTGAACACGTTGTAGAACCAGTTGAGCGCATCGTCGACGGAGCCGCCGTAGTAGCCTGCAAACGCGCCCAGCACCGTGCCGATCAGCGTGGCGACGAGCGCCGCCGCCAGCCCGACGAAGATCGATGTCTCGGAGCCCTTGATCGTCTTCGCGATGACATCGCGGCCCCATTTGTCGGCGCCGAAGGGCAACGTGGCACGCTTCGCCTCGACCGCCGTCACGGGGGCCCCGCCCTTGCCCGACTGGATTTCCTTCATCACGTCGGCCAGCGGATCGACCGACTTGCCTTCCGCGGACGCCGCCGCCGGCGGATTCTTCGCGGCCTCGATTTCCTTCATCACGTCGGCGAGCGGATCGACGATTGAACTGGCAGCCCCGGGCCCCGCGCCCGCCGCGGCGGGAGCACCACCTTTCAGTTCCGCCAGAACGTCGCCGATCGGATCGACGACCGTGGAGTTGAACGCGCTGCCCGGTGTCGCAACGGAAGGGACTGCGGCGTCAGGCACGACGTTCTGCTGGTTGGGCGTACCAGTCGCCCCCGACGAGGCCGGCGCGACTTCGGGCTCGAGGAACGACGGCGGCGCATAGTTGATGCCGACTTCGCGCGACCAG
>JANNNM010000739.1:0-2001 GCA_031398535.1 Betaproteobacteria bacterium
CCACCTGCAAGCAATATCACCTGCCGATCAAGCTCGTGAACCTCAACAACCGCTACATGGGCATGGTGCGGCAGTGGCAGCAGTTCTTCTACGGCAACCGCTACGCCGAGTCGTACATGGACGCGCTGCCGGACTTCGTGAAGCTCGCCGAGGCCTATGGCCACATCGGCATGAAGATCGAGAAGCCGGGTGACGTCGAAGGCGCGCTGCGCGAGTCGCTGAAGCTGAAGGATCGCCTCGTGTTCATGGACTTCATCACCGACCAGACGGAAAACGTCTTCCCGATGGTGCCCGGCGGCAAGGGCCTCACCGAGATGATCCTGGCGGAGGAGCTATGAGGCATATCCTCTCGGTACTGGCCGAGAACGAGTCGGGGGCCCTGTCGCGGATCTCGGGCCTGTTCTCGGCCCGCGGCTACAACATCGACTCGCTGACGGTGGCGCCCACCGAGGATCCGACCATGTCGCGCTTCACCATCGTCACCATCGGCTCCGACGACGTCATCGAGCAGATCACGAAGCAGCTGAACAAGCTGGTCGAGGTGGTCAAGGTGGTCGACCTGACCGAGGGCAACCACATCGAGCGCGAGCTGATGCTGGTGAAGGTGCGCGCCTCCGGCAAGGACCGCGACGAGATGAAGCGGCTGGCCGACATCTTCCGCGGCCGCATCCTCGACGTCACCGACAAGAGCTACACGATCGAGCTGACCGGCACCGGCAGCAAACTCGATGCCTTCCTGCAGTCGATCGAGCCCGGCGTCATTCTTGAAACGGTGCGCACCGGGGCTTCCGGCATCGGGCGCGGCGAGCGGGTCTTGCGGGTCTAGTTCAGGCACCACGATAGCCGCCGCATCGCGAGAGGAAGCGCTGCGCGCCGGCATAACACCAAGTCAATCAAGGGAAACAAAGTCATGATGAAGGTCTACTACGAAAAAGATGCCGATCTGTCGCTCATCAAGGGCAAGAAGGTCACGATCGTCGGTTACGGCTCGCAGGGCCACGCGCACGCGCAGAATCTCAATGATTCCGGCGTAAAGGTCACCGTCGCGCTGCGCAAGGGTGGTGCCTCGTGGGACAAGGCCAAGAAGGCCGGTTTGAAGGTGGCCGAAGTGGCCGACGCCGTGAAGTCCGCCGACGTCGTGATGATGCTGATGCCGGACGAGAGCATCGGCGCCGTCTACAAGAACGACGTGGAGCCCAACATCAAGAAGGGCGCCATGCTTGCGTTTGCGCATGGGTTCAACATTCACTACGGCCAGGTGGCGCCGCGCGCCGACCTCGACGTCGTGATGATCGCGCCGAAGGCGCCGGGACACACGGTGCGTTCCACCTATGTGGGCGGCGGTGGCGTGCCGATGCTGATTGCCGTGCACCAGGATGCGTCGAAGAAGGCGCGCGACGTCGCGCTGTCGTACGCGGCGGCCATCGGCGGCACGCGTGCCGGCGTCATCGAAACCAACTTCCGCGAAGAAACCGAGACCGACCTCTTCGGCGAGCAGGCCGTGCTGTGCGGCGGCACTGTCGAGCTGATCAAGGCGGGCTACGAGACGCTGGTCGAGGCCGGCTATGCGCCGGAGATGGCGTACTTCGAGTGCCTGCACGAGCTGAAGCTGATCGTCGACCTGATCTATGAAGGCGGCATTGCCAACATGAACTACTCGATCTCCAACAACGCGGAGTACGGCGAGTACGTCAGCGGTCCGAAGATCGTCACGCCCGAAACCAAGAAGGCGATGAGAGAGATGCTGACGCGCATCCAGACCGGCGAGTACGCGAAGAACTTCATCCTCGAGAACCGCGCCGGCGCGCCGACGCTGATGTCGCGCCGCCGCCTGATGGGCGAGCACTCGATCGAGGTCGTCGGCGAAAAGCTGCGCGCGATGATGCCGTGGATCAAGGCCAACAAGCTGGTCGACAAGAGCCGCAACTGAGTTTCCGGAGACGCCACGCCGCACGATGGTCGACGACCCGCAAGCCCAGCCTGCAGCGCCCGAGGAGGCGC
>JANNNM010000658.1:0-7362 GCA_031398535.1 Betaproteobacteria bacterium
CGCTGTTCGACTTCGAGGAGGAGAACCAGGTCTTCGAGACGGCGGACGACCGCGAGTACATGCGGCTGCAGCTGGAACGCATCGAGCAACCGGCCAAGCCGGGGGTCGCCTATCGCCTGGTCCGCAAGCTGCTGGCGTTCAACGCCGACACGGTCAAGCGCGTGGAAGTCGTGATCCTGTCGCGCAACGACCCGGTGTCCGGGTTGCGCGTGTTCCGCTCCGTCAAGGGCGCAGGGCTCGCGATCGAGCGCGGCGTGTTCACGCGCGGACGCGCGCCGTTCGGCTACCTCGAGGCGCTGAAGGCCAACCTGTTCCTGTCCGCCAACGCCGACGACGTGCGCTCGGCGCTCACGGCGGGCTTTCCCGCCGCCATGGTCTATACGCAGACCGCGCAGGACGATCCGCACCCGGATGAAGTGCGTATCGCCTTCGACGGCGACGCGGTACTGTTCGCCGATGAGGCCGAGCGCGTGTTCCGCGCGCAGGGCCTCGATGCGTTCCAGACGCACGAAGCCGATCACGCCGGCCGGCCGTTGCCGCCGGGCCCGTTCAAGCCGTTGCTGGAAGCCCTGCACCGGTTGCAGCTGGCCGCGAGCCACGGCAGCGTGCCGATGCGGCTGCGCACGGCGCTGGTCACGGCGCGGTCCAGCCCCGCGCACGAGCGCGCGATCCGCACGCTGATGGACTGGAACATCGAAGTGGACGAGGCCATGTTCCTGGGCGGCCTTGAAAAGGGCGAATTCCTGCGCAACTTCCAGCCCGACTTCTTCTTCGACGACCAGACGCGCCACGTCGAGTCCGCATCGGTGCATGTGCCGTCGGGGCATGTACTGCACGGCGTGGCGAACGAGCGCTAGGCGGCGCGCCGTCCGCACGTTGCGCGCGCCATTTCATTCATCGCAGGAACCCAACGATGGATGAATGGATCGCACCGCTGCTGACCGCGCTGGCATTGCCGCAATACGGGCTGTCCACGGTCTTCGTCGTGGCGCTCTTGTCGGCCACATTGTTGCCGATGGGTTCCGAGCCCGCCGTGTTCGGCCTCGTGAAGCTGAACGCCGACCTCTTCTGGCCCGCCGTGCTGGTGGCCACCGCGGGCAACACCGTCGGCGGCGCGATCACGTGGTGGATGGGCTACGGCGCCGAGCGTGCCTACGAGCACGTCACCCATGAAAAAAACGCTGCGCATCCGCGGGCGTTGCGCTGGCTTGAGCGCTTCGGCGCCAAGGCCTGCCTGCTGTCGTGGCTGCCGATCGTCGGCGATCCGCTGTGTGCGGTCGCCGGGTGGCTGCGGTTGCCGTTCTGGCCGTGCGTGTTCTACATGGCCATCGGCAAGTTCGCGCGCTATGTCACGATGACCGCAGCGCTGCTCTGGGTGTTCCCGCAGACCTTCACGTTCTGACGTCAGTCGACGATGCGCCCGAAGAACGGATACTGCGGATCGTTGAAACCCGGCGTGGACGGATGGCCCGGCGCCACCAGCGTGTCGACCAGGGCTTCATCCTCATCCGACCACGTCGTGCCGATCGCATCGACGTAGTCCTGCCACTGCTCGAACGTGCGCGGGCCGGCGATGATCGACGAGACGATCTGGTTGGCCCACAGCCACGCCAACGCAAACTGCGTCAGCGAACGACCGGTCTTGGTCGCGTGATCGCGCAAGGTCTGCGCGATTTCGAAGGATATGGGACGATTTTCCGTTTCCATCATCCGGCGGTCGCCGCGCGCGACGCGTGAGTCGGCCGGCACCGGCGCGCCGGGCAGGTACTTGCCGGTCAGCACGCCGCGCGCGATCGGCGAATACGGCGCCACGCCGATGCCGTAGTGGTCGCAGGCCGGCAGGATCTCCACCTCGGGCATGCGGTTCAGCAGGTTGTAGTAGGGCTGGCAGACGACCGGCAGCGGCACGCCCTGCGCCTCGCACTCGCTGACCACTTCGGCGATGCGCCAGCCGCGGAAATTGGACACACCGAAGTAGCGGATCTTGCCCGCGCGGATCAGTTCGCCCAGCGCGCCGACGGTCTCCGAGAGCGGCGTGTCGTGGTCATCGCGGTGCAGGTAGTAGATGTCGATGTGTTCAAGGCCGAGCCGCGCGAGGCTGTCGTCGCAGGCCTCGAGGATCCACCGCCGCGACAGGCCGCCGTCCTGGGGCTTGCCCGTCATCACGTTGCCCACCTTGGTGGCCAGGATCCAGTGCCGCCGGTGTGCCTTGATGGCCGGACCGACGATGCGCTCCGACGCACCCTTCATGTAGACGTCGGCGGTGTCGATAAAGTTGACGCCGGCTTCGCGCGCCGCATCGATGATCCGCTGCGACTCCGCCGCGTCGGTGCGATCGCCGAACATCATCGTGCCAAGACAAAGCGGCGACACGAGAAGTCCGCTGGCACCCAATCGCACATAGTCCATGTCCTGCTCCTTGCCGGGTAAACGAACGAATATGCAGCAACTGCCCGCGGCGCGCAATGGCGACCCCCGCGACAGACGAGCTAGAATCGTGGTCCGGCAATTGATCGTAGGGAGAATTCCGATGCTGCGTTTGCCATTGCTGTTGCTGATCGCGTTGCTCGCCTTCGGACCCGATGCTGCGTTCGCGCAGGCGAAGAAAGTGGCGCCGTCCGGAAGAGCGCCTGCCGTGACGGACAATTTCATCGCCGTCACGGTGTTCCTGCGCGATGCGGGCAAGAACGAAGTGTTGCTCGCCACCCGCGTCTGGCCCGGCTTCCCCGATTACAACGCCGTGGCATTGCAACGGTTCTTCGCCGTGATGAAGGCATTCGAACCTGCTTACAAGCAGGACGACGAGGTCGCGTACAGCTGGGCGCAGAAATCCAAAGTGGCCAAGTGCGCGATCTACCTCGAATCGTGGGATGCCGGCGTCAAGGGCGGGACGGGTGCCACGGTCGGCTGCGAGGCGAACGGCGTCAGCAGCATCGCCGTCATGTCGGCCGCGGATCCCAAGCGGTCCAGCGCGTCCGGCGAGGCGAAGCACGTCGAAAGCGTGATGGATCTCGTGAACAAGCAGATGGAGCGAGCCAAGGGCAGCGCGGCCAAGTGATGCGATCCGGGCCGGCATGCCGGGCGGCCCGTATCCCCTCGCGGGCGGGGGATCGAAGTCTTGGCTGACGGAAACCCGAAGGGTGGGGCGCGGCGCCGCTTATAATCGAACGCTTTGCTTCAATCGCGGCCACGTCCGCCGCCCGCCATGCTGCGCCTCGTTCCCCCGGATCTCCCATGAACGTCCTCTTCGAGGACGACGGCACGCTGAAGGCCGGGACGGTGCTCGCCGACAACGATGCCTCGTTGCAGGTCGAGGCCATTTCGGGCAAGCGCATCAAGATCAAGTCCGCGCACGTGCTGCTGCGCTTCACGTCGCCCAGCGCCTCCGATGCGCTGACGGAAGGCCAGGCACTGCTGCGCGACCTCGACCCGGAATTCCTGTGGGAGGCGAGCGGCGACGACGAGTTCGGCTTCGCCGACCTGGCGCGCGAGTACTACGGCGCCACGCCCAGTCCCGCGCAGGCGGCGGCGGTGGCGCTGCTGCTGCACGCGTCGCCGATGCATTTCTACAAGAAGGGCAAGGGCCGCTATCGCCGCGCGCCGCCGGAATCATTGAAGGCCGCGTTGGCATCGGTGGAGCGCAAGCGCATCGAGGCCGCGCGCACTGCCGAATGGGTCGCGGAGCTGCGCGCGCATCGCCTGCCGGACGCGTTGCGCGCGCGCCTGCCGATGCTGCTCTACGCGCCCGACAAGAACACGCTCGAATGGAAGGCGCTGGCGGCCGCGTGCGAGGCGCTGCGCACCAATCCGGTGGAACTGCTGGCCGCGTGCGGCGCCATCCCGTCGACGCACGACTTCCACTTCAACCGCTTCCTGACCGAGGCCTTTCCGCAGGGCGTGGCGTTTCCCGCCACCGGCCCGTTGCCGCCGTTGCCAGACTTGCCGCTGGCCCCGGTGCGTGCATTCTCGATCGACGACGCCACGACCACGGAAATCGATGACGCGTTCTCGGTGCGCGAGCTTCCCAACGGCAACCTCGAGGTCGGCATCCATATCGCGGTGCCGGCGCTGGCGATCCCGCGTGGCAGTCCGCTCGACGCGATCGCGCGGACGCGGCTGTCCACGGTCTACATGCCCGGACGCAAGCTGACGATGCTGCCGGAAGATGCGGTGGCCGCGTTCACATTGCGCGAGGGCGCAACCGTTCCGGCGTTGTCGCTGTACGTCGAGGTCACGCCGGATGGCGAACCCCTCGGCCATGCGACGCGCCTCGAACGCGTGCCCATCGCCGCCAACCTGCGCCTCGATGCGCTGACGGACGCCTTCGCGGCGCCGCTGCCGTCGCCGCAGGATCCGCCATGGACGCAGGAACTGCGCGTGCTGTGGAAGCTGGTCCAGCACCTGTCGGCGCAGCGCGGCAAGAACGACATCAACCGCATCGACTACAGCTTCTATGTCGACTGGGAGGCCGCGCCGGACGGCCGCGTGGCCATCGTCGCGCGCGAGCGCGGCAGCCCGCTCGACAAGCTGGTCGCCGAACTGATGATCCACGTCAACAGCACATGGGGGCGCCTGCTGGCCGACCATGATGCGGCGGGGCTCTATCGCGTGCAGTCCGCCGGCAAGGTCAAGATGAGCACGCGCCCCGGCGAGCATGCGGGCCTCGGCCTCACGCATTACCTGTGGTCCAGTTCGCCGCTGCGGCGCTACAGCGATCTCGTCAACCAGCGGCAATTGCTGGCCGTGGTGGGCGGGACGCCGGCCCCGTATGCCGACAACGACGCCGATCTCTTCGCGGCGCTGGCCGATTTCGAGGCCACGTACGCGCAATACGCCGAGTTCCAGGACCGGATGGAGCAGTACTGGTGCCTGCGCTGGCTCTTGCAGGAAGGCATCACCGAGATCCCGGCGCGCGTGATTCGCGACAACCTGGTGCGCTTCGAACGCGTGCCGCTGGTGCATCGCCTGGCCGACCTGCCGCCCTCGACACCGGACACGCCTGTCAACGTGGCCATCACCCGCGTCGACCTGCTGGCGGCGGTGCTCGAGTGCCGGGTGGCGGGTGCCGTGGCACCTGCAGTCGACGCCTGAACAGGCGCGGTACCACGGGTCATCCGCGCCACGATGGCGGCCATCGTCGCCGGAACAGGCCGCAGCGCGCACCGCCGTTCATGACGCCAGCATGGCAGGCGCTTACAATGACGATCGAAATCATGCGTGTCCTCCCGCCCTGACGTGCCGCGCCGCGCGACACCGCCGAAGCCTGCGGATACTCCTGCCGCGCCAACACCCGCGCCGGCGGCCGCTGCGCCGGCGGAGAAACGCCCGCGCGCGGAATCGGCGCCCCGCAAGCCGCCTGCGCCGCGCGCGGCCAAGGCACAGGCCGCCGCGACGCCGGACGGCACCGCGCCTGCGGTGGCACCGCCTCCCGCGCGCAAACCGGTGGTGCGTCGCGTAGCGAAGCCTGCTGCGCCCCAGGCACCCGCCCCCCAGGTTGCCGCCGCGGCGCTGGCCGCGCCGGAGTCGCAGGTTCCGCGTTCATTGCCGCCGTCCTTGCTGCGCCCTTCGCGCCGCGACCGGTTGCTGACCTGGGCGCTGGGCGTGTCGCTGCTGATCCACCTCGTGATCCTGACGATTCACTTCCGTCCCTTCGATCTGAAGGCGCTGACCGATCGCGGGCCGCCGCTCGAGGTGGCGCTGGTCAACGCCAGGACACTGGACAAGCCGACCAAGGCCGACATCCTGGCGCAGGCCAACCTCGATGGCGGCGGCAATACCGACGCCGATCGCCGGGCCAAGACGCCGCTGCCCGTGCTGCCGAAGAACAGCCCCGACAGTTCCATCGCGGTGGCAACGCAAAAGGTCGAGGCGCTCGAGCGGCAGACGAAGGAACTGCTGACGCAGCTGCAGGCGAAGCCGGCGGTGGCCCCTGCGCAGCAGCAGACCGACGCGCCGGAGAAGACCGAGCTGCCGACGGCCAACGAGCTGATGCAGCGCACGCTGGAGGCGATGCGTCTCGAAGCCCAGATCGCGAAGGACATGGACGAGTACCAGAAGCGGCCGAAGCGCCGCTTCGTCGGCGCGCGCGCGGAGGAGTACCGGTTCGCGCGCTACGTGGAGGACTGGCGGTTGAAGATCGAGCGCGTCGGCAACATGAACTACCCGGAAGTCGCGCGGCAGCAACGCCTGTACGGCAGCCTGCTGATCACGGTGTCGATCCGCAGCGACGGCACGCTCGAGAATGTCGAGATCAACCGCACGTCCGGCAACCGGTTGCTCGATGCTGCCGCGGTCAAGATCGTCGAGATGTCGGGTCCCTTCGCCGCCTTCCCGCCCGACATCAAGCGCGACACCGACATCCTGCACATTACGCGCACGTGGACCTTCACCAAGTCCGACGCCCTCGTCGCCAATTAGGGGTTCCGGGCCGCCATGGACAAGTACGCCGTCGTCGGCAATCCGGTCGCGCATTCGAAGTCACCACAGATCCACGCGGCATTCGCGCAGGCCACCGGCCAGGCGATGTCCTATGAGCGCCTGCTGGCGCCGCTCGATGGCTTCGCTGCCACGGTCCGCGCGTTTGCGGCGCAAGGCGGCCAGGGCCTCAACGTGACGGTACCGTTCAAGCTGCAGGCCTTCGCGCTGGCGCATACGGCCAGCGATCGCGCGCTCGCCGCCGGCGCGTGCAATACGCTGAAGCGCGATGGCGATGGCTGGTATGCCGACAACACCGATGGGGCCGGCATCGTGCACGACCTGACGCAGAACCTCGGCGTCGCGCTGGCCGGATGCGACGTGCTGGTGCTGGGCGCCGGCGGCGCCGCGCGCGGCATCCTGGTGCCGCTCTTCGCGCAACAACCGCGATCCGTCACGATCTGCAACCGCACGACGAGCATGGCCGAAGCGCTGGCCGCGACCTTTGCGCCGCGCGGCCCGGTCCGCGCGGCGTCGCCCGCAGAACTTGCCGGCATGGATTTCGACGTCGTGATCAACGCCACCAGCGCGGGACTCGGCACCGATGTCAACCTGCCGTGGCCGCCCGGGCTGTTCCGGGCGCAGGCCTTTGCCTACGACATGATCTACGGCGACGTGGACACCGCGTTCCTGCGCTGGGCACGCGCGCACGGCGCGACGCGTGCCGCCGATGGCCTCGGCATGCTGGTGGAGCAGGCGGCCGAAAGCTTCATGCTGTGGCGCGGCGTGCGCCCCGACACGCGCTCCGTGTTCGCCATGCTGCGACCCGGCTGATGGCGCGCGCGCGCAGCGGCGGCATCCTGCGCTGGTTCGTGTGGGCGTTGTGCGCGCTGGCGGCGGCCGTAGTGCTGCTGCAGGCCTGGTACGCCGCGCACATCCTGTGGTGGC
>JANNNM010000752.1:0-1154 GCA_031398535.1 Betaproteobacteria bacterium
TGATCGCCGGCGGGTAGCTGGCGGTTATGAAATGGTCGGAGCCTTTCTGCTTGACCCGCTGTTCATGGTGATCGTGTTTTATTTTGGTGGCGCGTTCGCGTTCCATTTGTCTGTCCCGTTGGGCCGCCCCAAGGGACTGACCCGCCCCCTTGAGGGCAGCGAGCAAAGCGAGCGTGGGGGTCGTCATCTACCCGCCCATGAAGAGATCTTTGTTGACCGCGCGGTTGCGCGCGTCGGCCAGCGTGATCATGTTGCGGCGGACGAGGTCCACCAGGCATTGGTCGAGCGTCTGCATGCCCACCGATTGCGATGTCTGGATCGACGAGTACATCTGCGCGACCTTGCCTTCGCGGATCAGGTTGCGGATGGCGGGCGTGCCGATCATGATTTCGTGTGCGGCCAGGCGGCCCTGGCCGTCCTTGGTCTTGAGCAGTGTCTGCGAGATGACCGACACCAGGGACTCCGACAACATCGCGCGGACCATTTCCTTGTCCGCGGCGGGGAACACGTCGATGATCCGGTCGATGGTCTTGGCGGCGGAACTGGTGTGCAGCGTGCCAAACACCAGGTGGCCCGTTTCCGCGGCGGTGAGCGCCAGCCGGATCGTTTCAAGGTCGCGCATTTCGCCGACCAGGATGTAGTCAGGGTCTTCGCGCAAGGCGCTGCGCAACGCGTTGGAGAACGACAGCGTGTGCGGCCCGACCTCGCGCTGGTTGATCAGGCACTTCTTTGATTCGTGCAGGAACTCGATCGGGTCCTCGATCGTGAGGATGTGACCGTATTCCTCTTCGTTGACGTGGTTGACCATCGCCGCCAGCGTGGTCGACTTGCCCGAGCCCGTGGGACCGGTGACGAGAATCAATCCGCGCGGACGGTTGGTCATTTCCGCGAAGACCTTCGGCGCGTTCAGCTCCTCAAGCGACTGCACCTTGGCCGGAATGGTCCGGAAGGCCGCCGCCGCGCCGCGCTGCTGGACGAAGGCATTGACGCGGAACCGCGCCAGGTTGGGGACCGCGAACGAGAAGTCGCACTCGAGGTTTTCCTCGTACATCTTGCGCTGCGCGTCACTCATGATGTCGTACACCATGGAGTGGACGTCCTCGTGCTCCATCGGCGGCAGGTTGATGCGCCGGATGTCGCCGTGAACGCGAATC
>JANNNM010000815.1:0-7146 GCA_031398535.1 Betaproteobacteria bacterium
GGCCGCACCGCGTCGATGGCCGGCTGCAGCAGCGTCGCGCCAAGGTCGCGGTCGAAATCATCGACCTTGATCACCCGCGCGACGAGCTCGCGCTGGCTGATCAGCACGCGCGCCTCGGCGGCATCGATCACACCGGCCTCCACGCCACGCATGGCCAGGACCTCGATGCCCGACCCCGGCGGCACGACGCCGTCGATCCGCTTTTCGCGGATGGCGAGCTTCAGCTTCGCTTCGACCGGCTCGGTGGCCACCGTCGCGTCGGGCGCGCGCGCGATCAGCCGCACCGGGTCGTCCTCGCCGGTGCCGATGAACATGCCCGCGGTCAGGCGATCACGCGTGGCCGAGGGCCCGATCAGCAATTGCGCCACCGCGTGCCCGAGGTGATCGGACGGAATGGCATAGGGCCGTCCCAGCGGAAACACCGTGCGGCGGAGCAGCGTGGCGATGATCCGGTTGGGGAAGTTGGAGATCACGCCCTCGATCGCGCTCTGGATCTTGAACATCGCATCCCAGATGGCCCAATGCATCAGCGGCGCATCCGCCTCCTGCCGCCCTTCGGCCTCGAAGCGCTTCAGGGTCGCGGAGCACAGGTACATCAGCGAGAGTATGTCGCCCAACCGTGCCGAGAGCTTCTCCTTGCGTTTCAGCGCGCCGCCCAGCGTGCCCATCGACACGTCGGCCAGGAACGCGAGCGCCGCCGAGAAGCGCGTGAGCTGCTGGTAGTAGCGCCGCGTGGCCGGCGCCACGTCATGCGGCACGCGCACGAAGTGCGAACCGGTGAGGCCCGTGACCACGGTGCGCGCGAAGCTGCCCAGCGTGAACCGCACATGGCCGAACAGCGCGGCATCGAAGGCCACCGAGGCGCGCTCGGGGTCCGTCTCGCGCGTCGCATTGATCTCCTGCAGCACGAAGGGATGGCAGCGGATGGCGCCCTGGCCGAAGATGATGAGGCTGCGCGTCAGGATGTTGGCGCCTTCGACGGTGATGGCCACCGGATGCTGCATGTACGCGCCGCCCAGGAAATTGGACGGCCCCATGCAGATGCCCTTGCCGCCGATCACATCCATGCCGTCGTTGATCGTCTCGCGCGCGCGCTCGGTGATGTGGTACTTGGCGATGGCGGACACCACGGCCGGCTTCTCGCCGAGATCGATCGCCGCTGCCGTCAGCATCCGCGTCGCGTCCATCATGTAGAGGTTGCCGCCCATGCGCGCCAGTGCTTCCTCGATGCCCTCGAACTTGCCGATGGCGGTCTTGAACTGCGTGCGCACGCGCGCGTAGCCGCCCACGGTGCGCACCGCCAGGATCGACATGCCGGTGTTGGACGACGGCAGCGAGATGCCGCGGCCTGTCGACAGGCATTCCATCAGCATCCGCCAGCCGTGCCCGATCATCGGCTGTCCGCCGATCACCCAGTCCATCGGGATGAACACGTTGCTGCCCGAGTTGGGGCCGTTCTGGAACACCGCGTTGAGCGGCATGTGGCGACGGCCGATATGCACGCCCGGATGCGAGGTCGGGATCAGCGCGCAGGTGATGCCCAGATCGACCTTGTCGCCCAGCAGCTTGTCGCGGTCGTAGACGCGGAACGCGAGGCCCAGCAAGGTCGCGACCGGTCCCAGCGTGATGTAGCGCTTGTCCCACGTGACCGACAGGCCCAGCACGCGCTTGCCGTCGTGCTCGCCCCAGCACACCTGCGCATAGTCGGGAATGGCCGCGGCATCGGAGCCGGCATTCGGATTGGTCAGCGCGAAGCACGGGATCTCGAGACCCTTGGCGAGGCGCGGCAGGTAATGCCGCTTCTGTTCCTCGGTGCCGTAGTGCAGCAGCAATTCGCCGGGCCCGAGCGAGTTCGGCACCATCACCGTCACCGCCACGGTGCCGGAACGCGTCGACAGCTTCGTCACCACCTGCGAATGCGCCCATGCGGAGAAGCCGAGGCCGCCGTATTCCTTCGGGATGATCATCCCGAGGAAGCCCTTGTCCTTGACGAACTGCCAAACATGCGGCGGCAGGTCCTTGTAGACGTTGGTGGTTTCCCAGTCGCTCGTCATCGCGCACAGCGCGTTCGTCTCGTTGTCGAGGAAACGCTGCTCCTCGACGGTCAGCGCCGACAGCGGCGTCTCGAGCAGCCTGGCCCAGTCGGGGCGGCCCGAGAACAATTGCCCGTCCCACCACACGGTGCCGGCCTCGATGGCCTCGCGCTCGGTCTGCGACATCGCGGGCATCACGCGGCGATACGCCGACAGCACCGCATCGCTGATTAGGCTGCGCCGCAACTTCGGAATGGCCAGCGCAATGGTCAACGCGATGAACACCAGCGTCAGCAAGATGTTCAGCGCCAGCGGCAACACGCGCAGGGCCCACGACAACCCCAGCGCCACGACGATGCCGAGGGCCCATTGCCGCCCCGACGCACCGATGTAGGCCAGGGCCAGGAATCCGGCCACCACGAAAAGGATCCAGAAGAACGTCAGCATCGCAACACTCCTAGGTGGCGGGCAGCGCCATCGGCCCGCCCGTCCGGGGGATTCAGGTCTTCAGGTGCGGCGCTCGATCTCGAGATCGAATTCGCGCGACACATCGTTCAGTTCAGGCAGCGGGGCGTTGAGACCGCCCAGCAGGAAGGGCGCCAGGCGCCGCAGCAGGATCTCGTCGTTGTCGGTCTCGAGCGGATTCAACTCGTAGATGATCTTCAGCGCATCGGTGCCCGCCAACGTATAGGACAGCGCGCCCATGATGAAGTGCAGGCGCCACGACAGCTCCTTCTTCGGCAGATGCGGCAGCGCCCGCGCGAACGCGGCCTTGAAGCGCTCGATCATCTGCGCGTACTGCTCGGACAGGAATCGCCGGATGAACGGCGCCGGATCGGCATACGCACGACCCAGCAGACGCAGGAAATTGGTGCCGCCGCGCTGCGGATCGCGGGCAAGGCGCAATGCGGGGATGAACAGCGCCGCCAGGATGCGCTCGCAGCGTACGGCGTCGGGCGCCGCTTCGCGCTCGAAGCGGTCGAGAAGCTCCACGCGCTGCTGGTTCATCGGGTCAAGCCGTCGCGTCAGCACGGCCTGGAAGAGTTCTTCCTTGCTGCCGAAATGGTAGTTGGCCGCGGCCAGGTTGGCGCCGGCCGCCGCCGTGATGAGGCGCAGGCTGGTCGCCTCGAAGCCGTGTTCCATGAACAGGGTCTCGGCAGCATCAAGCAGCCGGTCCTTGGTGGCTGCGGCACCACGCAGTTCGGGGAGTGCAATCACGTTGTCTTTCATGGATCCTCGCGACGGGCTCGCGTCAAAACATCAAACGCTTGTTTGAATCCTATGTTTGATCGAACGAGCTGTCAAGCCACGGCAAGTAGTCGATAAAAACAGTCGGATATAATTTTTGTCCCATGCGTGCCGACCTCGACCTCTTCCCTGCGACCGTCCAGGCGGTCGCCCATGTCCCCTCGGCCCGCGACCGGCGCCTTGGCCTGTGGCTCGGCCTGCTCGGCGTGGTCGCGTTCAGCGGGACCTTGCCGGCCACGCGCATCGCGGTCGCCGTCCTCGACCCGGTCTTCGTGGGCCTGGGTCGCGCACTGGTCGCCGCGTTGCTGGCCGCCATCGTGCTGGCCGCCACCCGCACCCCCATTCCGGCGCGCGCATTGTGGCCGCGGCTGGGTATCGTCGCGCTGGGCGTTGTTGCTGGTTGGCCAGTACTCACTGCGTTCGCGATGCGCCATGTGCCAGCATCTCACGGTGCAGTGGTGGCCGGACTGCTGCCGCTGGCGACCGCGCTGGCGGGCGCCTGGCTGGCCCACGAACGGCCGCGGCGCCAGTTCTGGATCTGGGCGCTGGCCGGCAGCGCGGTCGTCGTCGCATTCGCGCTGTGGGAAGGCGGCGGGCACCTGCAACCGGCCGACCTGTTGCTGGCTGCGGCCGTGGCGGCGGCGTCCATCGGGTATGCCGAAGGCGCGCGGCTGGCCCGCATCCTGGGCGGCTGGCAGGTGATCTGCTGGGTGCTGATCCTCGCCGCGCCGTTCGTCGTGATCCCGACCTGGCTCACCTTCGATGCCCGCAGCTTGGATGCGCCGTGGAGCGCCTGGGCCGCGTTCGCCTACGTGGCCGTCATTTCGCAATTCCTCGGTTTCTTCGCGTGGTACCGCGGGCTGGCGCTCGGCGGCATCGGGGCCGTGGGCCAGACCCAGTTGCTGCAACCGTTCCTGACGATCTTCGCGTCGGCATGGTTGCTGGCCGAACCGGTCTCGGCCGCCACCTACATCAGCGCCACTCTGGTGATCGCTGCCATCGCGATGGGACGACGGGGCTGAACTTCCTGCCGGCGGCCACGCGGTGCGCTACTCGCTGCTGCCGGCGTAGGCTGCCTCGATCTCGCCCGCCTTCTGCTTCAGCAACAGTGGCCGCCGCAGCTTCAGCGTGGGCGTGAGCAAGCCGTTGTCCACGCTCCATGGCTCCACCGAGCTCACCACCTTGCGCACGCGCACCCAGCGCGGGAACGCCTTCAGCTGCTCGTTGGCGCGCCGGACCAGCACCTTCTCGTCAGTCTCCTTCGACACCGCCAGCAGCACGACGTAGGGCCTTCCTTCGCCGACCAGCATCACCTGCTCGAACACCGGGTCATGCAGGATCGCGAACTCGGCATCCTGCGGCGGCAGCTTCTCGCCGTTGGACAGCACCAGGATGTCCTTGGCGCGGCCGCGGATGTAGATCTTGCCGCCCACCAGTTCCGCGATGTCGCCGGTATGCAGCCATGCATCGGCCAGCACGGCCGCGGTGGCTTCCGGGTTGCGCCAGTAGCCTTGCATGACGTTGGCGCCGCGCACCAGCAGCTCGCCGTTGTCGCCCAGCTTGATTGTCATGCCGTCGACTGGCGGCCCGACCGACTCCGGTACGTTGTCGTCGATGTGATTGACGGAGATGACGGGCGACGCCTCGGTCATGCCGTAGCCCTGCAGCATCGGCAGTCCGAGGCCGATGAACGTGCGTGCCAGCAACGGATCGAGCGCCGCGCCCCCGACCACCACCAGCCGCAACCGTCCGCCCAGACGTGCCAGCACCGGTGTGCCGACCACTTTCTGCAGCATTGGCGCCGCGAGGCTGTCGAGCAGCGTCCCCTTGCCGGTCGCCTTGCGAAACCCGCGACTTACGCAGGCGTCGAACAGCATCCGCTTCGCGGCTGAAGATTCGAGCGACTGCTCGATGCGCGCGCGAAAGCGCTCGAAGATGCGTGGCACCGCGAACATGGCCGTGGGCGCCTGCGACACCAGGTCGTCGGCGATCTGCGCCACGCCGCGCGCGTAGGCAACGCGCGCGCCCAGCGACAGCGGCAGGTAGTACCCGCCGGTGCGCTCGAACATGTGCGACAGCGGCAGGATCGACAGGAAGAGGTCATCCGGCCGCGCCATGTTGGTGGCGCGGCACTGCTCGACATTGGCCAGGATGTTGGCATGCGAAAGCATCACGCCCTTCGGTCGCCCGGCGGTGCCCGACGTGAAGCAGATGGTGGCAAGCGCATCCGGCGCGACGGCCGCGACGGTGAACGTTCCTCCGTCCTGTGGGAGCCAGGTGGCGGCGGTGGCGGATGTCTCGCCGGCGTCCGGCCGCACGATCACGCGCGGGGGCAGCGGCTGCTGCGGATTCTCCACCTTCGCCAGCGCTGCGGCGATCCGCGAGTTCTCGACGATCAGCAGCCGGGCTTCGGCATTGGCGGCGCACCACGCGACGTTATCCGGGTTGTCGTCGACGTACAGCGGCACGACAACGAGCCCCATGCCCAGCGCCGCCATGTCGATGGCCACCCACGAGACCCCGTTGCGCACGCACATTGCAATGCGGTCCCCCGGTTGCAGGCCTTCGCGGCGGAAGGCGGCCTGCCAGCGCGCGGCCCGCGCGCCAACCTCGCCGGCCGTGACGTCCTGCCAGGCATCGTCGACGAAATGCCGGTAGAGCAGGTGCGCGGGCGAACGTTCGACGTGCTGCAACAACAGATGCGCGATGTTTCCCGTCACCCTGCCCTCCCTCGTGTGCACCTCAAGCCGGCGGTGCTTGCTGTGGTGCCCGATTGTGCCAACTTGCGCGCCGACAATCCATCGGACGGCCGCGCGCCCCTTGGCTATACTCTGCGCCAAGGAGGAAGGATTCGATGGCCACCATCAAGATCGCGCGCAAGCATGCCCTGTCGCACAAGAAGGCCCGTGACGTCGCGGAAAAAATCGCGAAGGACCTGCAGAAGCGTTTCGAACTCGAATACGAGTGGGACGACGACGTGGTCGAGTTCGAGCGCCCCGGAGTCTCGGGCACGCTGGCCGTGGCCAAGGACAAGTTCCTGCTCGACGTCAACCTCGGGTGGCTGCTGACGCCGCTCAAACCCGCGTTCGAGAAGGAAATCAACGCGCAGTTCGACAAGCTGGTCGGCAAGGCCTGACGCTCAGGTCGTGCTGCGCGCGCCCGCGGGCTCCGACAGGCGAAACGCCATCGGATCGGCGAAGGCATCGACCGCGCCGCCCACGATCGCTTCCAGGATCCCGGTCTCGCGCGTGGCCACGGTGTCGAGGAAGACGGTGCCACCCTTCATCTTGTGGAAGGACGCGAAACCGCGCTCCAGGAAATCTTGCAGCGCATTCAGCCCCGCCATCCGGGCCGGTTGCCGCATCATCACCAGCGCGCCACGGATCAGTGGCTTGCTGACATACCGGTCAAGCGCGCTGCCCACTTCGACGATCAATGCAATCTGGCGCCGCCGCAGCGGAATATTCCCCGCGCGCCGGTAAGCACGGCAATAGTCCGCCACAGGAAGATGGCCATCCGTTCGCGGCAGCCGGGCCAGTAACGCACGGTCCAGCTCCTGCGTAAGCGCATTCAATTCCATGGCCAGCGCAGCGGTATGCACGACCGCGGGCGGCAGCACCCGCACCATCACCGGCACGACGCGCGCGAGGTCGGCGTCGCGCTTGCTGAAATCAGTCGCACCGTAGAGGTCGTTCTGGAAGAATTCGATCGCCAGCCGGTAACGCGGATCGGCGGCAAGATCGGCGTACGTCATCCGCAGCCGTCGCGACTGCCAGAACGCAAGGCGTTCGAGCGTGCCGGCCAGGATGGGATTCTCGCGGCGTTCGCGGTGCAGGCGCGCGACGCGTTCCAGTTCGCGGACAAG
>JANNNM010000839.1:0-10005 GCA_031398535.1 Betaproteobacteria bacterium
GCATCGCGTCGCGGGCGTACGGCCGGGCGACGAAGGCGGCCGCCTCGTCCGGCGAATAGATGCCACCCTGCAGCTTCAGGCTGCGCCGCGAATCCTCCGACAACGTATCGTAGTAGTCGGATTCCAGCGCGCACAGCGCGCGCTTGGCCTCCACGTGCAGGCGGATCGGTTCCAGGACCGCCTCGCCGAACGTGCCGCGCAGGAAGGGACTGGCGAAGTACTGGTGCGTGTCGTCGATGCCGCGCGCCGTGGGCGTGTCGCCCTGCAGGTTCAGCATGTGGCCGAGATCGTGCAGCAGCGAGGCGGTAACCAGCGCGTCGCTGGCCCCTTCCGCCTCCGCCAGCGCGGCCGCCTGCAGCGCGTGCTCCAGTTGCGTGACCGGTTCCCCCGCGTAACCGAGGTTGCCGTGCGCGGCGAATACCTTTTCGATGTCGTCGAGAGTGAGTGCCATCAGCGGAGCTTGTCGGCAAGGTTGCCCGGCGGCGCGACGGCGTCCGGGGCCGCGGCGGCGGCGCGTCGTTGCGGGGTCTTCAAGCGGCTGGCGCGCAGCTTGCCGGCCTGCTCAAGGATCGGATAGGCGATCGAGCACAGGTGCGAGTTGATCCGCTTCATGTCGCTGATCACGTCGAGATGGAGCGAACTGGTCTCGATGGCCTGCACGCTTTGCCCCGACAGCCGGTCGAGATGCGTGGCGGCGTAAGCGCGCTCCAGGTCGCGGAAGCGCTCCTTCTCGGACAGCAGCAGCTGTGCGCTCTTGACGTCGCCGTTGATGAATACGTTGAGGCCGAGCTTCAGGTTGCTGACGAGGCGCGCATGCAGGTCGCACAACTCGGCGGTGCCGGCCTCGGAGAACGAGCGGTTGAGCGAGATCTTCTTCTCCTGCACGTCCTCGACGATGCGCTCGATGATGTCGCCCACCTGCTCGAGGTTGATCGTGAGCGAGATAATCTCGGTCCAGCGGCGGCCGTCGCGGTCGTCCAGGGCTTCGCGGCTGATCTGCGTCAGGTAGAACTTGACGGCGCTGTAGAGCTGGTCGACATCGTCGTCGAGGAGCCGGACCTCCGCGACCACGGCCTGGTTGTTGGTCCGCAGCACTTCCAGCATGCCGTTCAGCATCTGTTCGATGAGGTCGCCGATGCGCAAGGCCTCGCGCGCCGCATTGGCGATGGCCAGCGCCGGCGTGGGCAACGCGGCCTCGTCGAGATGCCGCGGCGCCGCCTGGGTTGCGGAAGCCGGGCTGTTGTCCGGGAAGAACTTGACGCACCAGCGCGCAATGACATCGGTGAAGCCGATGAAGAGCATGGCCAGCACGACGTTGAACACGACGTGGAAATTGACGACCTGCCGCTGGGCCTCGGGCTGGAACGACGCGAGCAGCGGCTGCAGCCACGGCAGCGCGATCGCGAACAGCACGCAGCCGATGACCTTGAACATCAGGTTGCCGAGCGCCACGCGGCGGCCGATCGGATTGGTGGCGCCGGTGGCCAGCAGGGCGAGGATTCCGCTGCCCAGATTGGCGCCGAGGACGAAGCACAGTGCCACCGGCACGTCGATGACGCCGGCCGCCGCCAGCGCGGCGGTCAACAGCACGATGGCGAGGCTCGACCACGACAGCACGACGAACAGCGCGCCGATCAGCATGTCGAGCAGCAGGTCGCCCGACACCGACGCAAACAGCACCTTGACGCCCTGCGCCTCGACGATGGGCTTGGTGGCCGCCATGATCAGCTGCAGCGCGAGGATGATGAGTCCGAGGCCGATCGCCACGCGTCCGATCTGGCCCGCGCGCGTGCCCTTGCGCGACAGGAAGAACACGACGCCGAAGAAGATCAGCAGCGGCGAGAGCCACGACAGGTCGAGCGAGAACACCTGCGCCATGATGGCGGTGCCGACGTCGGCACCCAGCATGATCGCCAGCGCGGAGGCCAGCGGGATCAGGTTGCGCGCGACGAAGGAACTGGTGATGAGCGCCGTCGCGCTCGACGACTGCACAAGCCCGGTGACGCCGAGGCCCGCAGCGAAGGCCGAGAAGCGATTCGAGACACTGGCCGCCAGCACGTGCCGCAGGTTGGCGCCGAGCACGCGCAGCACGCCCGAGCGCACGATGTGCGTGCCCCAGATCAGCAGGGCGACGCTGGCGAGAAGGTTGAGAAGAGTCTGCATCGAGTGGCCAGCTTACCCCCACGGGAGCGAGAAGGTCTTGAGGTTGGTGAACGACTTGATTGCCTCCTGCACGCCTTCCTTGTAGCCGAGTCCCGAATCCTTGATGCCGCCAAACGGCGTCAACTCGAGCCGGTAACCGGGCACTTCGCGAACATTGACGGTGCCGACATCGAGCTCGTTGACGAAGCGCGTGATGTAGTCGAGACGCTGCGTGCAGACGGCGGAGGACAGGCCGTAGGCGGTGCCATTGGAGATCTTGATGGCCTCCGCGATGGAGCCGAAGCGGATCACCGGCGACACCGGGCCGAAAGTTTCCTGCCTGACCACCGTCATCGCCGGGTCGACGCGGTCGAGCACCGTCGGCGAATAGAGCGCGCCGCGCCGGATGTTGCCGACCAGCAGCTTCGCGCCCTGCGCTACTGCCTCGTTGACGCGCTGCTCGAACTGGATCGCAGCGGGCTCGTCGATCACCGTGCCCATGTCCACCGTGCGGTCCGACGGGTCGCCGTAGGTCCACGCCTTGGTCTTCGCGACCAGCAGCTCGACGAAGCGATCGGCGACCGCTTCGTGCACCAGCATCCGCTTGACCGCCGTGCAGCGCTGGCCGCTGTTCTTGTAGGAGCCCTGCGACGCGAGGGTGGCGGCTTCCTCGATGTCGGCGTCTTCCATCACGATGATCGGGTCGTTGCCGCCGAGTTCGAGCACCACGCGGCGGTAGCCGGCCTTCGACGCGATGTACTTGCCGACGGCCACGCCGCCGGTGAAGGTGACGAGGTCGACGTTCTCGTTGGTGAGGAGTTCATCCGCGATCTCGCGCGGATCGCCCGACACCACCTGGAACATCTCCGGCGGCAGGCCCGCTTCATACAGGACATCCGCCAGCATGTAGGCCGAGAACGGCGTCTTCTCCGACGGCTTCAGCACCATCCGGTTGTTCGACGCGATGGAGGGCGCCACCTTGTGCGCCACCTGGTTCATCGGGTGGTTGAACGGCGTGATTGCCGTGATGACGCCCAGTAGCGGATCGCGCTGCGTGAACACGCGGCGCTTCTTGCCGTGCGGCGTGAGATCGCAGGAGAACGACTGGCCATCATCGCGCAGCGCCTCGTTGGCGGCGAAGTTGAGCACGTCGCACACCCGGCCCACCTCGTAGAGCGAATCCTTCTTGCACAGGCCGGACTCGAGCGTGATCAGGTTCGACGCGGCCTCGGTGCGTTCGCGCAACAGCGCGGCCGCCTTGTTGAGGATCGTGGCGCGCTGGTAGCGGGTGAGTGTCGACTTGTACGCGCGGCCGATCGTGAACGCGCGGCGCAGGTCCTCGACCGTGGCATTGGGGACGGTGCCGATCAGCGCGCCGTCCCACGGGTTGAAGACCTCGATGGCCCGCGCCGTCGTGACCTTACTGCCGCCGATGCGCAATGCTTCGGCGATGAAATGGGGGCTGCGGGCGGGAGGCGTGATGGCGTTCATGGTGTCGATCCTGTCGATCTCGAAATGCCGCGTGCGCGCGGCCGGGCAAGCCGCGGTTGCGGTGCCATGCCAACAAAAATATTGTTGACAATATACTAAAAAGGGCAATAATCGGTCGCTCGCCTCCGGGTGTCAAGTCCAATCGTCCGTCTCGTCCGCCTGCCCGAACCTACGCCACGATTTCAGCCACGACCATGCCCCGACCCAAACTCGCCCCAGCAGTACCGGTCAACGCCCATGACGCCGCCATCGACGTGCTGCGCGAGCATTCGCTGACGACACTGGTGCAGCGCGAGCTGGAGCGCCAGATCGTGTCGGGGGAGCTCGAAGCCGGCACCAAGCTCAACGAAGCGGAGATCGCCGGCGAGCTGCGCGTGTCGCGGGGCCCGGTGCGCGAGGCCTTCCGCGCGCTCGACCAGTCCGGGCTGGTCCGCACCGAGAAGAACCGCGGCGTCTTCGTCCGCCAGGTGTCGCTCGAGGAAGCCTACGAAATCTACGAGGTGCGCGCGGCACTCGACGGCCTGATCGGCCGGCTGGCCGCGGAGCGCATCCAGCCCGCACAGTTGCAGCAGCTGCGCGAGATCGTCAAGCGGATGCATGCCGCCAGCCGCGCGCTGGACGCCGACGCCTACTTCCCGCTGAACATCGAGTTCCACGAAGTGCTGGGCGAGGCCGCCGGCAACCAGGCGCTGCTGCAGAACTACCAGCGCGTCGTCAACGAATTGAACCTGTACCGCCGCGAGGTGATCGCGCGCAGCGCCGAGAGCATCCCCGCGTCCACCAAGGACCACGAGGCGATCGTCAACGCCGTCGCCAAGGGCGACGCCACGCTGGCCGGAGCGCTGCTGTTCGAACACGTCATCAACGGCCGCGAGCGGCTGCATCGGGTGCTGCAGGCGCCGCCCGTGCCGCCGGCCAAGGCCGCCCGCAAGGTCACGACCTGAACGCCGCGCGCAGCGTCACCGCGCCCGCGCGGCCCGCAACCCCGCGACTTAATGTTGTCATCACGAACAGATAGCCTGAAAGGACGCAGTTTCGCCATGCCCTCCCCCCAAGAAAAAAAACCAGTCATCGCCAACGGCATCGCGTATCGCTGGCCGAACAAGCCGGTGGTCGTCGTCTGCATCGACGGCGGCGACCCCGCCTACTTCCAGCAGTTCCTGGCCGATGGTGTCATGCCCAACATCGCGCGCTTCATCAGGAACGGGTTCTCGACCGTCGCCGACGGCACCGTGCCGAGCTTCACCTGCCCCAACAACATGTCGATCATCACCGGCACGCCGGCCTCCAAGCACGGCATCTCCGGCAACTTCTATCTCGACCAGGCGACCGGCCAGGCCGTCGTGATGTCGGGTCCGGAACTGCTGCGCGGCGACACGATCCTGTGCCAGTTCGCCCGCGCCGGCGCCCGGGTCGTGTCCATCACGGCCAAGGACAAGCTGCGCCGCCAACTGGGCAAGAACCTCGACCTCTCCAGTGGCAGCATCAGCTTCTCCTCCGAGAAAGCCGACCAGTGCACGATGGCCGAAAACGGCATCGAGAACGTGCTCGAGTTCGTCGGCCAGCCGCTGCCCGACATGTATTCCGAAGCACTGTCGCTGTTCGTGCTCGATGCCGGCATCAAGATCCTCGAGCGCGACCGTCCGGACCTCATGTACCTGTCGCTCACGGATTACGTGCAGCACAAGTACGCGCCCGGCGAGGATGCGGCACGCAAGTTCTACCAGGACCTGGACGTCCGCTTCGGCAAGCTCGAGGCACTGGGCGCGATGGTGGCGCTGACGGCCGACCACGGCATGAACGACAAGTCCACCGCTGACGGCAAGCCCAACGTGATCTGGCTGCAGGACGTGCTGGACGCGAAGTTCGGCAAGGGCGACACCACCGTCATCTGCCCGATCACTGATGCCTTCGTCGCCCATCACGGTGCGCTGGGCGGCTTCGTGCGCGTCTATTGCCGCGGCAAGACCACGCCGCAACAGGTGCTCGATCTCGTGCGTGGCATTGAAGGTGTCGAGTCGGCCTACGACAAGGCAACGGCGTGTCGCGTGCTCGACCTGCCCGCCGACCGCGAAGGCGACGTCGCCGTCATCTCGACGGCCGGCGTATGCATCGGCGGCTCGCAGAAGGACCACGACCTGACCGGCCTCGAAGGCCACCGGCTGCGCACGCACGGCGGCGTGGCCGAAGCCAAGGTGCCGATCATCCTGAGCGATCCGCTGAATGATGCCTACAAGCTGAAGGCCGGTGTCGCGATGCTGAAGAGCTACCAGGTGTTCGACCTCGCCATCAACGGCGCCGCGTCGCGTTGATCGCCGCTCTATCCATGAAAGCACTCTGATGCCCGACAGCCACGCCCCTACCCCTGCTTCCGGCGCCGCCGAGCCCGATCTCGGCTACCGCGCCAAGGGGTTCTATTACGGCGGCAAGTGGGAAGCCCCCGCCACGTCCAACACGTTCGTCTCGACCAGCCCGTCCACCGGCAAGTTGCTGGCCACCGTTCCGCTCGCGGGTGCGGAGGATGTCGACCGCGCCGTGAAGGCGGCCGCGAAGGGCTTCGGCGAATGGCGGAAGGTGTCGCCAAAGGAGCGCGCGAAGTGCATGGAAGCGTTCGCCGCGCGCATCCGCACCCATGCGAAGGAACTGGCGCTGATCGACTGCGTCGACTCCGGCAATGCGCTGGTCGGCATGGAAGGCGACATGCAATGGACCGCCGACAGCCTCGACTACTTCGCGGGGATGATCACCGAGGTCAAGGGCGAGACCAGTTCGCAGGGACCGCGTCACCTCAACCTCCTCACCCGCCAGCCGTATGGCGTCGTGGCCAAGCTCAACGCCTTCAACCATCCGTTCCGGTTCTGCGCCGAGAAAGCCGCCGCGCCGCTGGCGGCCGGCAACTGCGTCGTGATCAAGAGCTCGGAGCAGGCGCCCATCTCGAGCTTCCGCCTCGCCGAATTGGCCGACGGCCTCTTTCCGCCCGGCGTCGTCAACGTGGTCGCGGGCGACGGCAAGACCGGCGCCGCGCTGGTCGCGCATCCGCTGGTGTCGCGTGTCGGCTTCATCGGCTCGGTCGAGACCGGGCGCCGCGTCGCGATGGGCGCGGCGGAAGGCCTGAAGCGCGTCAGCCTCGAGCTGGGCGGCAAGAATCCGATCATCATCTTTCCCGATGCCGATCCGAAGAAGGCCGCCGCGGCCGCGATCAAGGGCATGAACATGAACCGGCAGGGGCAATCGTGCAGCTCCACGTCGCGCGTGTTCGTGCATGCGTCGCTGCATCGCGCCGTGGCCGACGAGATCGTGCGGCTGGCGGAGGCCCTGCCGGTCGGCTTCCCGTGGATTGCCGGCAATGAACTGGGGCCGATTGTCTCGGCGTCGCAGTTCGCGCGGATCATGGGCTTCATCGAATCGGGCAAGCAGGAAGGCGCCACGCTCCTCACCGGTGGCGGGCGCCCCGAGGCCGCCGAGCTGGCGCACGGCCACTTCATCCGCCCGACGGTGTTCGACAACGTGAAGCAGTCGATGCGCATCGCCAGCGAGGAGATCTTCGGGCCGGTGATGTCGATCCTGCCGTGGACCGACGACGAAGCAATGCTCACGCAGGTCAACAGCCTGCAGTACGGGCTGACGGCGGCCATCATCACCAATCAACTCGATCGCGCGATGGAAACCGCCGCGCGCGTCGATGCCGGTTATGTGTGGATCAACACCACGGGCCGCTACCTCGGCGCGCCCTACGGTGGATGGAAGGCAAGCGGTCTCGGCGTGGAGGAGACCTTTGAGGAAATGCTGAGCTATACCCAGTTGAAGAATATCAACATGCGGTGGTAGTCGAACACAGCGCAACAACAACCCCCCAGGAGGCAACACGTGAACACGATCAAGAAGAGCTGGATACGGGCAGCGGCGCTGGTGGCCGTCGTCGGCTTCGCCGCACAGGTGCAGGCGCAGCAGTGCGAAGACCCGAAGGTACTGCGGTTCTCCATCATCCCCACGCAGGAATCGGTGCGGGAACTGACGCTGTACAAGCCGGTGCTGGACCTGCTGTCGGCCAACACCGGCAAGAAGATCGAGTTCTACATGCCGACGTCGTACTCGTCGGTCGTGGAAGCGCTGCTCGGCAAGTGGGTCGACATCGCGGTGCTCGGCCCCGAGTCGTACCTGATCGCCAAGACGCAGGGTGCGAACATCGACGTCTTCGCCACGTACTACAAGAAAGGCCAGGGCCTGCAGGAAGCCGGCCCGGGCTTCAAGTCGATCCTGATCACGAAAAAGGGCTCGAAGTTCACGTCGGTGGATTCGGTCAAGGGCTCGGTGATGCTGCTGGTGGACCCGGCCAGCACGTCCGGCTCCCTGATTCCGGAATCGATCTTCGGCGGCAAGGTCGTCAAGATGCCGCTGAAGCAATACTTCGGCAAGCAGGCGTTCTCGGGCGGGCATGATCTCTCCACGCTGGCCGTCTTCGACGGCAAGGCCGATGCGGCGTTCGTCGCCACGCACCGCTTCATGAATGCCATCGACGGCAGCAAGGGCAAGATGAAGGTGGATGACTTCAATGTGCTGTGGACGTCGCCGCTGATCCCGCAGGACCCGTTCGTGTACCGCGCCACGCTGTGCCCGGAGCTGAAGGAAAAGATCCAGAAGACCTTCGTCACGCTGGACAGCACCGAGGTGGGCAAGAAGTATCTCGAGAACGTCGGCAGCGAGAAGTTCGTGGTCATGAAGGACTCGGACTACAACGTCATCCGCGAAGCGGGCGGCGGCAAGTAACACCCGCCGTACCGTGTACCCCGGGCGCGCGCCCTGCGCGCCCGGATCTTCCACGCGCCGCTTCGAATGGATTGGCCAGCATGCACACCGTACTCGAGGTCAAGAATCTCCGCGCCGGCTACGCCGACCGCGAGATCCTGAAGGGCATCAGCTTCACGCTGAATGCCGACGATTTCTTCGCGATCATCGGCCCCAGCGGCGCGGGCAAGTCGACGCTGATCCGCTGCGTGAACCGGCTGGTGGAGCCGAAGGGCGGCGAGGTGATCTTCAACGGCAAGGACATCCTGAAGCTGTCGCCGTCGGAGCTGCGCCACGAGCGCCGCAACATCGGCATGATCTTCCAGGAGTTCAACCTGATCGAGCGGCTGTCCGTCATGGACAACGTGCTCACCGGGCGCCTCGGCTACACCGGGACGCTCCGCAGCGTGCTGCGGATGTTCACCAAGGAGGAGATCAAGCAGGCGCTGGTGCTGCTTGATCGCGTGGGCCTGGCCGACCACATCGACAAGCGCGCCGACCGCCTTTCCGGGGGCCAGCGGCAACGCGTCGGCATCGCGCGTGCGCTGATCCAGAACCCCAAGCTACTGCTGGTGGACGAACCAACATCGAGCCTCGATCCCAAGATCTCGCGCGAGGTGATGGGGCTGATCCGGGAGATGGCGCGCGAATTCCACATCCCGGTGCTGTGCAACATCCATGACGTGGACCTCGCCTGCGACTTCTGCACGCAGGTGATCGGCCTGCAGGACGGCATCAAGAAGTTCGAAGGGCCGCCGGCCAGGCTCGACAAGCAGGCGCTGCAGGAAATCTACGCGATGGAGGTGCTGTGAGCACGCTGGCGCACCACGCTGGCCCGCTGTCGGTGGACGCGCGCGCCGACGCCATCGCCGCGGGACGCAGCCGTACCCGCATGAAGCGTTTCCTCACGTTCTTCGCGATCTTCCTGCTGGTGGCGTGGACGATCGAGGTCATCGTCATCAGCGACACCGACTGGAGCCGCATCCTGACGGGCTCGCTGCTGACCACGCTGGGACGCTTTCTCGAGCTCGACTGGAGCCTCATCCCCGACTTGTGGGAACCGGCCGTGGAAACGATCTTCATGGCCACGCTGGCCACGCTGGCAGGGCTGGTGCTGTCGATTCCGGTGGCGTGGCTTGGCGCCTCCAACATCACGCCCTTCGGCAAGTGGTCCTATGCGTTCGGGCGCTTCCTGATGACGATGTCCCGCTCGGTGCACGAGATCGTGTGGGGTCTCATCTTCGTCTCGGCCGTGGGCTTGGGCGCCCTCGCCGGCATCCTCGCGATGGCCGTGCGCTCCGTCGGCTTCATCTCCAAGACCATCGCCGAGGCCATCGAGGACGTGGACCCGAAGCCGCTCGAGGCCATCCGTGCCGCCGGCGGCACCCAGTTCCAGATCCTGTGGTTCGCCATCCTGCCGCACAACAACCCCGTGTTCGTCGGCAACAAGATCTTCGAATGGGACATCAACATCCGGCGTTCCACCATCCTGGGCCTTGTCGGCGCGGGCGGGTTGGGGTTGGTGCTCTTCCGGCAGATGGCAATGTCCAACAACGGCGGCATCGCGGTCGTGATCCTGGCGATCCT
>JANNNM010000879.1:0-1782 GCA_031398535.1 Betaproteobacteria bacterium
GCCGCGCTTCGGACTTGATCTTGCCCGCCAGCACCAGTCCGAACATCTCGTCTGCCATCGCCATCAGGCTGGCACGCGTCGCGGAATACGTGAAGAGCGTGGGCCGCGTCACGTAAAGCGACCCCTTCTGCGCGAGCAGGCCGATGTTGAACGCCGCGATCGGGCCCGACGACGCACCGAAGCTCACGAACATCCCGAGCGGCGACAGACAATCGAGGGACTGCGGAAACGTGTCCTTCCCGATCGAGTCGTAGACGACCGGCACGCCCTTGCCGCCGGTGATTTCCTTCGTGCGCGCGACGAAATCCTCGCGCGTGTAGACGATCGTGTCCGCGCAGCCGTTGGCCCTGGCAAGTTCCGCCTTGGCATCCGAGCCGACGGTGCCGATCATGTTGACGCCCAGCGCGCGCGCCCACTGGCAGGCGATGAGGCCCACGCCGCCGGCCGCCGCATGAAACAGAATTGTCTCGCCGCCTTTGAGGCGATACGTTTGCCGGAGCAGGTACTGGACGGTCAGCCCCTTCAGCATCAGCGTGGCCGCGGTCACGTCATCGATGCCGTCCGGAATTTTCACCATGCGGTCCGCCGGCGCGAGGCGTTCGCTGGCATAGCCCCCCATCAATCCGGTGTACGCCACCCGTTCGCCGACGCGCAGGTAATCGACACCGGCGCCGACTGCTTCAACGACGCCGGCCGCTTCCTGGCCGATGCCGGACGGCAATGTCAGCGGATACAGTCCGCTGCGATGATAGGTGTCGATGTAGTTGAGGCCGATCGCCGTCTGCCGGAGGCGGACCTCGCCGGGGCCGGGCGCGCCGATGGCCACTTCCTCGGCCACCATGACTTCGGGGCCACCGTGCGCGTGGATGCGGATTGCGTATGCCATGTCGTGCCTCGTCGAGTTGTGTTCAAAATGAAAGCAGCCGCACCGTGGCAAAGCCCGCGGCGGTCAGCAGCAGCGAGCCGAACAGGTGAGTGGCGGCCAGCAGGAAGCCTGCCGTGTAATCGCCCACGGCCAGCAGCGCGGTCACTTCGGCGGAGAAGCTCGAGAACGTGGTGAGCCCGCCCAGGAAACCGGTAACGATGAAGAGGCGCCACTCGGGCGGAAGATCGGGGCGTGCAAGGATCACCGCGACCGCCACGCCGACCAGATAGCCGCCGATCAGGTTGGCGGCCAGCGTGCCGAGCGGGAATTGCAGGTGGCGCGGATTGAGCCACACCGCGAGACCCCAGCGCAGCCACGCGCCCAGCGCCGCACCGATGCCGACCGCGGCAAATTGAGAAAGCATGGGCGAAGTGTAGCGCGGTGCGCGGCGGATCAGCGGGCGCGCGGTCTCAGCGGATGAACTGCTCGGTGTACTGCGCGCCGAGGCCGCACGCTGCATAGTGGGCGCGGCACATGTCGATCTTGGACCAGACATCCTCGTAGCCGGTCTGCCGGCCGTCCGCGTCGAGGTAGATCATCGCGCCGCTGATGTTGAAGAACGTGATCATCTCCTTGCAGTCCTCCGGCACCACCAGCGTGTGGATCTCGCCCGGCGGCTCGTAGACAAAGCTGCCTTCTTCCGCAATCCAGTCGTGCTCGAGGTAGCGCCAGCGGCCCTTGATCACGTAGCCGACGACGACCATCGGATGCCGGTGCCGCGACAGCACGCCGCTCCTGCGCACGCGCAACAGGTTGCACCACCCGCCCGACACTGTATTGAGCAGCAGTGGCCGGAACCAGACATCCGGCGCCTGCGGTACCCACACGCGTTCGTCGTCGGGAATGGCGCCGACGGC
>JANNNM010000675.1:0-3553 GCA_031398535.1 Betaproteobacteria bacterium
CGGCGCTGTCTCAGCTCACCTTTCTGCGCGCGCGGCTGGCCGACTGGCAGGATCGCGACGCGCTCGTTGCCCAGTATCGAGCCGGCGTTGCCGAAGGCCGGCCGGCGTTGTCACCGTTTGCGTTGTTGTCGCTGCCATCCTCGCGTGCCGAGCAACGCAGGTGCGCGGAGACCTGGACGGCCAGCCTCGTCCGCGTGCCACCGGCGCGGCCCCGCCGCGCGCTCTCGGGCGAGCGCCTGCGGATCGGCTACCTGTACGGCGACATCCACAGCCACGCCACCGCGTTCCTCGCCGCCGGTCTCATCGAACATCACGATCGCGCCCGGTACGAGGTGATCGCGTACTCGACCGGCCGCGACGATCGCTCGCCGATGCGCTCGCGTCTCGTCCGCGCGTTCGACCGCTTCGTCGACGTGCGCGATCGCAATCCGCTCGCGATTGCGGAGACGATCCGTGCCGATGGCGTCGACATCCTGGTCGACCTCAAGGGCCACACGGAGGGCGCGATGCCGATCGTGATGACGCAGCGTCCGGCGCCCATCCTCGTGCATTACCTGGGGTATCCGGGCACACTCGGCGCGGGCATGGTGGATTACCTGATCACGGACGAAGTGGTCACGCCGGCATCGCATGCGGCCGACTACGCGGAAGCGCTGGCCGGCATCCCCGGGTGCTACCAGGTCAACGACCGCCAGCGTCCGATCGGCGAGACCCCGTCGCGCGCATCGTTGGGGCTGCCGGAAAGCGGCTTCGTGTTCTGCAGTTTCAACCAGACGTACAAGATCAATCCGCAGGTCTTCGATGCGTGGATGGCCATCCTCAAGGCCACGCCGGATGCCGTGCTCTGGTTGTTGAGCCGTAGCGATGAAGATCCTGCCGTCGACAACCTGCGACTGGGGGCCGCGGCGCGCGGTGTCGCGCCCGAGCGGCTCGTGTTCGCGAAGCATCGACCGAATCCGGAGTACCTCGCGCTGTATCGCCACGCGGATCTCTTCCTCGACACGTGGCCGTACAACGCGCACACGACCGGCAGCGATGCATTGTGGGCAGGATGTCCGTTACTGACGATGCTGGGCACGACGTTCGCTGCACGCGTCGGCGCCAGCCTGGTGACGGCCGTGGGATTGCCCGAACTGGTCACGCCGTCCGTGGATGCCTATGTGAAGGAGGCGGTGCGCCTCGCGCATGACCCGGCCGGGATTGCGCGCATGAAGGCGCATCTGGCGGGGCCGGGCCGCGACAGCCCGCTGTTCGACACCGCCGCCACCACGCGCGCGATCGAGGCCGCCTACGAGGCGATGGCAGCGCAGTACGCCAAGGGCATCCGCCGGTCATTCAAGCTGCAGGCGAGGCCGCTGGACGCGCCACAAGCCTGACGGTCGCCCCTCAATTCTCGCGCAACGAGTACGCGGCCGCGCCCCAGGTCAGTGCCAGAACGGCGAGGAGCGTGATGCCGACGCCTGACAGCGAGAACGGCTGCAGGGAAAACAGCGCATCGGCCGTGCCCAGCAGGTCGACGAAGAATGTCGGCATTGCCAGCACCAGCGCAATGACCGCGCCCCCCCACAGTGCTGCCACGAACGGCCGGCGCCATGCCGGCACGGGCACGTCGGATGGCAGGGCGTCGACCACGCGGGCGGTGAAGCCCGCATCGTCGATGTAGCCGGCGCGTTCGGCGACGCCGTCGGCGACCAGCAGGTCGTCGAGCCAGGCATCGTCGGCGGCGGATTGTGCGGGCAAGTTGTGATCGGTGGTGGTCATGGCATGGTCACCTTGCATACGCGGCGAGCGCCGCCTTCAGCTTCAGTTTGCCACGCAGCACGTGCGACTTGACAGTGCCGACCGGGCAATCGAGGACATAGGCGGCCTCCTCGTGCGTCAGGTCATTATGGTAGCACTGCACGATGGCCGCGCGTTCCGGCTCGGACAGTGCGCCCATGGCCCGCTCGAGGTCGAGTTTCAACCCGGCGCTGCGCGCGTGATCGGCATGCTGGTCGTCGATGTGGGGCATGGTTTCGTCCTCGCCTTCAGCCACCGCGTCGACGCGGTCGCCGAGCAGTTCCTCGCGGCGCTTGCGGTTGTGGGCCAGCCAGCAGTTGGTGGCGATCCGGTACAGCCACGTGGAGAAGCGGGCTTCCTGCCGGAAGGAGGCCAGGTTGCGCCACGCGAGGATGAAGGTCTCCTGCGCCAGGTCGTCGGCCAGCGCGTGGTTGCCGGCCGCGAGCTTGCGCAGGCACGCACGCACGCTCGACTGGTGCCGCTTGACCAGCTCCGCGAACGCGTGCCGGTCGTCCGTGACCAGCGCGCGCGCGATGAGCTGCGCGTCTGAAACCGACGGCTCGGCCATGGGCAGTCTTCAGGCGTGAGGCCGCAGGCGCCCGGAGGACCAGGCCAGCATTGCAATGCGCGAACATGATGGCGACCATGGCCGGCTCAATTGACGGGTTCCTGCGGCGGCGCGACTGCGGGCGGCAGCATCGCGCGCGAGGCTGTCACCTGCTGGTCCTCGAAGTACCAGAGGACGATGTAGCCGATGCCGACGAACAGCAGCACGAGGCCGAGCCAGTTGGCGCTGGCGCTGCGCGTCAGCGAGTACAGGCAGAACGCGAGGCCAGCCATCGCCAGGAAGACGCCGCGCCGGAGGTCGGACCACGCGACCGATTTGCGCACCAGGTGCGCCTGGTCGGCCAACGGCAGGCCGGAGGACATCGCGTCGAAACTCGGCGCGCGGCGCCCGGTGCCGAGCGCCTGCAGGGCTTCGGGCGAGGGCATCACGCCTTTCTCGGCGAGCTTGACCATCGTGTCGCTGAGCAGCCGGTTCTTGCGCATCTTGTACCAGATCACCAGGATGATGATGATGATGGGTGTCAGGAACATGATCAGCACGATCATCAAGACGCCCGCGGCAATTTCCGGCGCCCGGTCGACGAACTGGTCGAAGGACTGGAATTCCTCGTTCGTGCCGGGCATCTCGATCCGCACCCGGCGGTCCCCGGATTCGGTCTCGCGGTCGATCGTGATCCGCGGTGCGTCCGAGCGGGCGCCGGTGCGGTTGGCTTCGCGTTCGGCGGCGCGGGCCTCGGCCTTGGCTTCCCGGGCGCGGTCGCGGGCTTCGCGGGCCACATCGCGGGCGCGGTTGGCGGCGTCCTCCGCGGCCTGCGACGCCGACTCGGCAGCGTCGGCGGCGGCCTGGGCGCTCAACGGCGTCGATGCAGCCGCGGGCGTGTCGGCCGCGACGACGGGCGGAACCTCCGGGAGCAGCGCGAACAGGGTGGCCGCCAAAAAGGCGCCTCCAAGGACCAGGCGGCGGAACATCGGTGAGGGCGCAACTTGCATGATTTCTCCAGAATCGGCGGGCATCGGGACTTGGATGCGCCCATCGACCCATCCGGATTCATCCGGCCGCCGCGGGACCGGCATCACGCGGGCGCGGTCTCCGGCAAGGGCACGGAACCCCTTTGGCAGGGGGCGGAATGTCGCGGAAGGCCCATGCTATCATCGACTTCGCTTCAATATTCCGCGGCGAGTATCGTCCCGCCGCCGCCAATGGCCG
>JANNNM010000914.1:0-4977 GCA_031398535.1 Betaproteobacteria bacterium
GCACCTCGCCCACCGCGGCGCACAGCGCGTTGCCCGCCAGCGCGGCAATCGTCCGATGCAGTGCCATGTCCGTGGCGACAAATGCTTCGCCGCTGGGTATCGCCCGCCGATTGTCGGCCAGCGCGCGCTTCAGCCGCGCGATGCCGGCGGGGGTCGCGCGTTCGGCGGCAAGGCGCACCATCGCCGTTTCGAACAGCATCCGGGCCTCCTTGAGCTCGTCGGCCGAGGCCGCTGCGCTATCAAGGATCCGGGCCATGGCCAGCGCGATTCGTTCATCCGACGCCGCTGCCCCGGAACTTTCGGAATGGAGCATCCGGGCGCGGCGGCCATGGGCGATTGCAATGAGCCCGCGCTGCTCGAGCTTGATCAGTGCCTCCCGCACCGCCGGCCGGCCCACGCCCATCTGCGCCATCAATTCGCGCTCCGAGGGAAGCTCGGCGCCCGGCTGATAGGCACCACGTTCGATGGCCTCAAGCAATTGCTCAAGCACGCCATCGCGGAGCTTGCGGCGGGGAACGGGCAGAAAGGTGTCGCGCGACGTCACGATGCATCGTATACTCAGCATACCAGTATGTCAATCCGGCCGCTCGCCGCTCCCCGCAGGCAGCGCACGACGAGGAGCCAACGCATGCGTCCCAATCCGGTCAAGGCCGCGCTCGCCGCGGGCGGCGTGAGCTACGGCACGATGGCGTTCGAGTTCTTCACGCCTGGTCTGCCGCAGCTGGTGCGCGCCGCCGGCGCGGAGTTCGTGCTGTTCGACATGGAGCACAGCGGACTCGGCTTCGAAACCCTGAAAACGCAGATCGGCCTGTGCCGCGGCATCGGGCTCGTGCCGATGGTGCGCGTGCCGGCGACCCAGTATCACTTTATCGCGCGCGCACTCGATCTCGGCGCGATGGGCGTGATGGTGCCGATGGTCGAGACCCGAGAGCAGGCGGAACTGATCGTGTCGTGTACCCGGTATCCGCCCGCGGGCGTGCGCGGCGCGGCGTTCGGCGTGGCGCCCCACGATGACTATTCCGATCTCCCGGTCACCGATAAGATGCGCCTAGCCCATGAGCGCACGCTGGTCATCTGTCTCGTCGAGACGGTGAAGGGCCACGAGAACGTCGACGCCATCGCTGCGGTCCCTGGCGTGGACGTCTGCTGGTTGGGCCATTTCGACACGACCAACTTCATGGGCATCCCCGCCCAGTGGGACCATCCGCGCTACGTCGCCGCAGTGGACGCGTTGGTCGCCGCCTGCCGCCGGCACGGCAAGGCCGCCGGCTTCATGCCAACCGACGACGACTGGGCGCGCCGCTATCGTGACCTGGGCTTTCGCCTCATGGCCTACGGCGCCGATACACTGTTGCTGCAGCGGGCGCTCGCCGACGGTCTGCGCAACCTGCGGCAGGGCTGACGCGAAGCGCGATCGGGTGCGCGAAAGCAATCCTGATCGCTTGCTCTTCAGCCCTTCACGCCGCCGCTGGTAAGCCCACCCACCACGCGCTCCTGGAAGATCGCGATGATGATGCAGATGGGCACGATCGCGATGATCAGCGCCGCGGAGATCAGCGGCCATGGGAACGCAAACTCGCCCTGGTACAGCGTGATGCCCACCGAAAGCGTGCGCATGGACACGCGACTCATCATCGTCAATGCCAGCAGGAACTCGTCCCACGCATTGACGAAGGCCAGAATGGCCGCGGTGAAAACCCCGGGCGCCGACAGCGGGATCACGATCTTGAACAACGCCTGCACGCGCGAGCAGCCATCGATCATCGCCGCCGCCTCGAGATCCGGCGGAATGTCCTGGAAGAAACTGGCCATCACCAGCGTACACACGGGTAGCGACAGCACGGCATACGGCAGGATCAGCGCGAGGTACGTGTTGAGCAATCCCAGTTCGCGCATCACCTTGAAGAGGGGCACCATCAGTGAAATGAGCGGGAACATGGCCACCGCCAGCAGCACCGACATAATGATGTTGCGGTAGGGCATGCGCAGACGCGTCAGCGCATAGGCGGCCAGCGCGCCCACCGTCACGCACAAAATGGTGGAAAGGGAAGCCACGACAAAACTGTTCCACATGAAGCGCAGGATGGGCTGCGCCGTGAAGGCGGTCTGGAAGTTTTCCAGCGTGGCCGCCTGCGGCAGATAGGTGATCGGGCTCTTGATCAGCTCAGTCTCGGTCTTCAACGCCGTCAGGAAGATCCACACGGCGGGGAAGAAGCCGTTGACTGCGACGATGATCGCGGAGAACCACACGACGGCCTTGCGGTTGAAGCGAAAACTATCCATGGTCAGTCCTCGCCCGAGCGGGATGCGCTGCGTCGTGTGTATTTGAGGTAACCGGTGGTGAGCACCAACGACAGAATGAACATCAGCGTGGCCAGCGCCGACCCGTAGCCGAAGTCGAGGAAGTCGAGCGTGGTCTTGTGGATGTACATCGCCAAAGTCTCGGTGGCATCCCCCGGACCGCCCCCCGTCATCGCGAAGGGGATGTCGAAGGTCTGGATGGCGGTGATGGTGCGGAAGATCAGCGCCACGAAGATGGCGGGCCGCAGCATCGGCAACGTGATCTCGACGAACTGCTGCCACTTCGACGCGCCATCCACTTCCGCAGCCTCGTACAGCGACTTGGGAATGGACTGTAATCCCGCAAGCAGCATCAGCGCCATGAACGATGACGCCTTCCAGATGATGGTGATGCAGATGGCAATGGTGGCGAGTGTCGGGCTCGACAACCACTGCAGCGGTTCGATGCCCACGCGCACCAGCAGGTCGTTGACGATGCCGGTCTCGTATTCGAAGAACCAGCGGAAGATGAGGCCACAGAACACCAGTGGCAGCGCCCACGGCAGCAGCAGTCCCAGGCGCACCGGCCACTTGATCGTGAACGGCTTGTTGGCCAGCAGCGCGAGGCCCAACCCCACCAGCAACGCCCCCGGCACCGTGACTACGATGTAGAGGACGGTCTGCCACAGAGAATGCCAGAAGCGGTCGTCCTCAAAGGCACGCACAAAATTTGCGAGGCCCACCCATTGGGCACCGAGGCGCGGGTTGGCGTTGTCCACGGCATGCAAGCTGGTATAGAAGAGCGTCATGATCGGATAGATCACGATCAGCCCCAGCAGCAACGCCGCGGGCAGCAGCAGCAGCATACCCAGCTTGCGCTCGGACAGGTCCTTGGAGGCGGAGACAGCGGCGTCAGTCATGGCTCAAAGTCGCCCACCCTTATCAGTGCTGCAAAGGGCGGGCGCGTCGTTGGCATCGGTCAGCGGAACAGCGGCGTCAGCCGCGTCTTCATGTCGTTCAGGGCCGTATCCGTGGTCTTCGTCCCCGCGAGGTACGCATTCATGTTGCCGCGGATGGCATCCGAAACCTGCGGGTACTGCGCCGATACTGGCCGCGACTTGGCCGTTTCGACGACCGGCAGTGCGTCGGCGAACCACGGGTTGGCCTTCAGGACTTCCGGGTCCTTGTATACGGCCGGGAATACGGGCAGATGCGATGCCAGCACCGCCTGCATCTTCGACACCTCGGGCGAGGACAGGAAGCGCGCGAACTTCACCGCTTCCTGCTTGTTCTTCGAGTACGCAGACACGGCCACCTGCCAGCCGCCGATGCACGTGGCGCTCTTGCCGCCTTTGTCATGGGGCAATACGGTGACGCCAATCTTGCCCTTGACCTTGCTGTCGGCATCGTTCTCGGCACGATTCCAGAAGTAGCCCCAGCTCTGCGCGAAGATGACGTTGCCTGCCTGGAAGTCCACCCGGATACGATCCGTGGGAATCTCGGCGATGTTCTTCGGCAATACGCCGGCCTGTTTCATCCGCCCGTACAACTGGAACGGCTGGCGCGCCTCGGCCGTATTGAGATTGAGTTTGCCGTCCTTGATGACGTCGCTGCCCATGCCCCAAAGCGGCACGAGGTAGGTGCAAACCGTGCCTTCGATGGGCGAACCCGCGGTGGAAAAGCCTTGCAGCTGCGGCGCCTTTTCCCCGTCCATGATGATGCGGGCGGTTTCGATCATGTCGTCCCAGCTCTTCGGCACCGGCCGCTTGTACTTTTCCAGCAGGTCCTTGCGGTAGTACAGGAACTGCGCATCGGCGAAGTACGGCAGCGCCATCAGCTTGCCATCCACCGTGTTGGCTTCGGCATAGGCCTTGAGGTAGGTCGGCAGGATCTTCACCTTGTCGGCGCCGAGGTAGCTGTCGAGCGGCTCGGCCCAGCCCTGGGCCGCCCACTGCGCAGGACGGATCACGTCGATCAGGATCAGGTCGAGCACCGAGTCCTTCGACGACAACACGGTGGAGAGGTACTGCTGCTGCGCATCCGAGCTGGCGCCGCCCACTTCCACTTCAACCTTCACGTTCGGATTACGCTTCTGGTATTCGTCCGCGATCTTGCGCATCACGTCGGGCCGCTGCTGCCCGCCCGTGAAGATGCGCAGCGTCGTTTGCGCGGACGCATCGAGCGCAAAGGTGACGCTCGCAGTTGCCACGGCGATCGCCGTCACCAGGATCTTCCAGAGTTTCATGCGTTTCTCCTCGATTTACCTACGATCCACCACACCCAGACACTCTCACCAATCCGCCCCGCGGATCGCCCTGCCCGTTTCAGAGTCGAATAGATGAAACCGGTTGAGCGCAAGCGATACGGTAAGCCGCCTGCCCACGGCGAGCCCGGCTTCGGGCGCAAAGCGGCCGGTCATTTCGCCGGCATCCGCACCTTCGCCCAACTTCACGAGACCTAGCGTATCCGATCCCAGCGGCTCCACCAGCATGACTGCCGCGGGCACCTGCACGGTATCCGGATCGTCCGCCGCGCCGACTGCGATGTGCTCGGGCCGAAGGCCGAAGGTGACCGCGCGACCTGTGTTCCGCGTGGTCTCGGCCACGCGACGCTCCGGCACCGGCAGATCGACGCCGCCGGGCAGATGCAGCACGCGGCCGCCTTCGCCGATCCGGCACGGCAGGAAATTCATCGGCG
>JANNNM010000055.1:0-2745 GCA_031398535.1 Betaproteobacteria bacterium
CGACACGCCGAGAAGATCCACGAGGAACGCAGGTGCGGCGGCGATGTAGATGAAGAACGCGCAGAAATTGAGCGCGGACACCATCGACAGCAGCAGGAACTCGGTGCGCAGCAGCACGTTCTTGTAGTTGCGCCACAGCACCTTGGGGTGCATCGCATGTCGCTGCGTGGGCGGCAACGTCTCCGGCAGCCGCACCACGCAATACACGAGCACGATGCCCACCCACGCCAGCATGAACCAGAAGATGGAACGCCAGCCGAGCAGATTGAGCAGGATGCCGCCGATGATCGGGGCCAGCGCCGGCGCGATGCCGAACACCAGCGTCACGCGCGACATCATCCGCTGCGCATCGGCACCGTGGTACAGGTCGCGGATGATCGCGCGGCCCACCACCATGCCGGTGCCGGCGGAGATGCCCTGCAGCGCGCGGAAGAGCCACAGCGATTCGACGTTGCCGGCGATGGCGCAGCCCAGTGTCGAGAGGCCGAAGATCGCGAGGCCGCCGATCACGATCGGCCGCCGACCCCAGGCGTCGGTCAGCGCGCCATGCCACAGCAGCATGAACGCGAACGCGAAGAGATAGATCGACAGCGTCTGCTGCAGCGCGATCGCGCCGACGTTGAATTCGGTGGCGATGTCGTGGAACGCGGGCAGGTACATGTCGACTGCGAACGGTCCCATCATCGACAGCGATGCCAGCAGCACCGCGAAGCCCCACGTGGGGCGCTTCGCCTTGATACCGGCGCCAGGTGCTGCGGGGGGCACCATCAGGTCGTGCGCGCTGCTAGGGCCGCCTCGATCGCGCTGCGGCCGTACTGCGGCGCGAACAACGTGATGAACGCATAGACATAGGCGCGCAGGAATACGCCGTGCCGCAGCCCCAGGCGTGTCGTCGACGGCGCGAAGAGATGCGTGGCGTCGAGCATGTCGAACTGGGTGTCGCGCGCTGGGTCGTAGGCCATCTGCGCGACGATGCCCACGCCCATGCCGAGCTCGACGTAGGTCTTGATCACATCGGCATCGAGCGCGGTCAGCACGACGTTGGGTTCAAGGCCCTTCGCGGCAAAGGCCGCATTGATCGCGGAGCGGCCGGTGAAGCTGCCGTCATAGGTGACGATCGGGAATTTCGCCAGCGCCTCGATGGTCAGCGGCGTGGTCTTCGCCAGCGGATGGCGCTTCGGCACCAGCACGACGCGATTCCATTCGTAGCAGGGCAGCGTGACGAGTTGCGGGTAATCGGCCAACGCTTCCGTGGCGATGCCGACGTCGGCTTCGCCCTTCGCGGTCTGCTCCGCCACCTGCAGCGGATTGCCCTGGTGCAGAATCACGCGCACCTTCGGATAGCGGTTGGCGAATTCGCGCAGCACCTTCGGCAGCACGTATCGCGCCTGCGTGTGCGTGGTCGCAATCGAAAGCGTTCCTGCATCCTCGCCGCGATATTCCTCGGCCACCTTCTTCAGGTTGTTGACCTCGCGCATCGCGCGGCGCGCGGTGGCCACGACGATCTCGCCCGCGGGTGTCAGCGAGGCGAGGCGCTTGCCCTGGCGCACGAAGACCTCGAGGCCCAGCTCGTCCTCGAGCTGCCGGATCTGCTTGCTGATGCCGGGTTGGGAGGTAAAGAGAGCCTCGGCCGCAGCCGAGACGTTCATGCCGTGATCGACGACGGCGCACAGGTACCGCAATTGCTGGAGGTTCACGTTTGGATATAACTAGAATGCGCAGGAATGCCTGTATTATATAGCCAGAACAACCATTTTTGAATCCGTGGCCCAATACTTCGCTGTTCATCCTACCCATCCGCAGCCGCGGTTGATCAAGCAAGCCGCCGCCATCCTGCGCAGCGGCGGCGTCATCGCCTATCCGACGGATTCGAGCTATGCGCTGGGCTGCCTGCCCGGCGACGGCTCGGCGGTGGCGCGTATCCGCGCGATCCGCAAAGTGGACGACCATCATCACCTGACGCTCGTGTGCCGCGACATGGCCGATGCAGGCCGCTTCGCACGCCTTGACAACTGGCAGTTCCGGATCGTGCGGCAAGGGATCCCGGGCGCGTTCACGTTCCTGTTGCCGGCCACGCGCGAGGTGCCCCGGCGACTGCAGCACCCGAAGCGCAGCACCATCGGCATCCGCGTGCCGGAGCACCCGGTGGTGCGCGCGCTGCTGGCCGACCTGGGCGAGCCCATTCTCTCGACGACGCTGATCATGCCGGGCGAGGACGCGCCGCTGCACCTGCCGGAGGACATCCGCGAGCGCCTCGAAGGCACGGTGGACCTGGTGATCGACGCAGGACCCTGTTCGGACGTGGCCACCACGGTGGTCGACCTGCACGCGGAGCCGGCGGTCGTCACGCGCCAGGGTGGCGGCGACCCGGCGCGACTCGGACTGGCTTGATGCCCGGCGGCTGGACGTGTCCCGCATGAGGTAGAATGGTCGGATAAATGGATTTTTCCCTTGCGACCATCGTGCTCTGGGCGGTGCCGGTGGTGCTGGCGATCACGTTGCACGAAGCCGCTCACGGCTATGTGGCCCGATTGTTCGGGGATGACACCGCGTTCCTGATGGGCCGGGTCACACTCAACCCGATCAAGCATATCGACCTGATCGGCACGATCCTGGTGCCCGGCCTGATGCTGCTGACATCGAGATTGCTGGTCGGGGTGCCCTTCGTGTTCGGATGGGCGAAACCGGTCCCGGTCAACTTCGGCAATCTGCGGCACCCGAAGCGCGACATGATCTGGGTGGCCG
>JANNNM010000063.1:0-13857 GCA_031398535.1 Betaproteobacteria bacterium
CATCATTCAGAAGTTGCCAGAGAAGTCCTGGCAACGACCGCGATGCAATGGCGCGGCCGAGGATGATGAAGGCCGACGCAAGCAGGACGCTCGGCAGCACGAGGATGAGGCTCAGCAGGTGCAGGAATGGCCACACGGTCATCAGGCCCTGCGCATCGAAGCTCAGGGAGACTCGTTCCTGGAGGTCGGTCATGGATGCACGGGGTCCATGGAGTGGTGGCGTCGAGTTACCTCAGCACGTAGCTTGCCAGCACTGCCTGCACCTCGTAAATGCTGAGTTTCTTGTTGAACTGCCGCGCGAATGGCGCCGACGCACCGGACACCCAGACCTTCAGTTCCGCATCGAGGTCGAACGAGCCCGCCGTCTCGATGCTGAAATGGGTGATGCTACGGTACGGAATCGAGTGGTACTCGACTTTCTTGCCGGTCATGCCCTGTTTGTCCACGATGACAAATCGCTTGTCGGTGAACACGAAGTAATCGCGGATGAGCTGGTAGGCGTGCTCGACGCGCTCGCCCGGGGCGAGAATCTGCGCGAACTCCTGCTGGATCCTTGCGGGGTCGATCTTGGAGGCATTGCCGAGCATGCCGTCGAGTAGGCCCATTGAGGTGTCTTCCCTGGAATGAATGTGGACGCAATGACGCAGCCGAGCGTACTGCTCGGCGGTTCGTCGTTCCTGCCGGCCGTGGTCTATCCGCGATACCCGAGAATGCGCGCAGGCAGGAAAAGCAGCTGCTTCAAAAACGCGAACAGGGCGCTGATCGTCAGCCCCAGCAGCAGGAAGGGGATCGACAGCACCAGCAGGACGGGCGTCAACACCAGTACCAGCAGCGCCAACGGCCAACTCACGGCAAGAAGCACCAGCCAGGCAACCACGAGGAGCATGAAGCGCATCGATTTCTCCGATCCAGGGCGACGCTGACAAGTTACAAGAATCGCGGGCGCCGAGGCAACGGCTGTGACCAATGGCGCCCCGGCGGGATGAGCGTCGTCGAAGGGCCTCTCGGCGGGTCGGCGTGTCCGGGCTGGCGCTACGCCGTGGCGGCGCCTATGCTATGGGCCCCCGGCAAAACGGCGCATTCCATCCTGCAGGGGATGACCGGACCGAGCGAAAGGATTGCATATGCTAGCCAATGCCTCCGTGACGACGATGCTCCCCGTGATCGACATGACCCGGGCCAGGACATTCTACGAACAAAGCCTCGGGTTGACGCCCAGCGGGTTCCGCCCCGACGGCAAGTTCATCTATCAAGTGGGTGGCAGTACGCTTGCACTCTTCCCGCGTCCGGACGGCACCAAGGCCGAGCACACGGCGATCAGCTTCCGGGTGCCGGACATTGCCGCGAGCATCGTCGAACTGAAGAAAACGGGCGTCGTGTTTGAGGACTACGACTTCCCGGGGTTCAAGACCGTGGATCATGTGTGCGTGCTCGGCGCGGAGAAGGCGGCGTGGTTCAAGGACCCGGAAGGCAACTACCTGTGCATCCACGAGGACCTGGCTTAGCGAAGCAGAGTTCCCCGCCATGACCATCGACCCGGTACTCACGTGGAGCTTCCTTGGCGTCGGCATCTTCGGGCAATGCTTCGCCTTGTTGTTGGCGTGGCGGCCCATCCGGATGCTGCGCGCAGGCGGGAAGGCGCAGGGCATCATCACCGGCAACGACGAGGACGTGATTGCGGGCGGGCGCGGTTCCGCGCGGACCTATTTTTTCCCGCAGATCGCGTTCACGACCGCCAATGGTGAGCGCATTTCCTTCAAGTCGCGCTCGGGTCGTGGCATCGCCATGGCGCCCGGCACTTCTATCGCATTGATCTACGACCCCGCCCGACCGCACGAAGCGCTCGTGCAGTCATTCAGCAGCCTCTGGCTCTTCCCACTCGCCTTGAGCTTGTTCAGCCTTCCATTTCTGGTGGTGGGCCTGCTGGGGGCACTTGCCTGAGTCGCCGGAGGCGACGCGATGCAAGGGTCTTCAGGTGCTGCCGAGGTCACGAGGCAAGACAAGGTAGTCGGCTACCGGGTCGAGCAACACCTCGGGCAATGACTCCGCGATGGCGGCGCGCATCGTGGCGCTTGCCGCTGGATCGAGCTTCAGGGCAAACGCTTGCTGCCGGACTTCGTCGCTGGGCCACTGCGCGTAACCGTACCAAAGGCCGTCGCTGCCGCGGTGTAGTCGGGAGCCCAGCGACCCCGCGTGCGTGCGCAGCAGGGCGGTGATCCTTGACCACGCCTCGACGAAAGAAGCCTCGGACCCCGGGTGGAGTCTCCAACGGTACAGCACCACCAGTCCCGGCATGTCGTCAATCTCCCGCAATGAAATGCGCCAGACGCCAGCCGTCAGGCAGAGGGTGCGCGATGCAGGAACAACTCGATGGTGCGGACGAAGATGAATCCAAACACGCACAGTGCCCAGGTCAGCGCCACGGCATACGGGCCGACATGCGCCGGATGGGGGAATCCTGCAACGTTGAGCCAGAGACCCGCGACAGCGAGGATTGAAATCAGGTAGACGACGATGACCCAAAGCGGAAACCGGCCTGCCTCGACCGAGCGGCGGCGGCGGAACTGGATCAGCAGAACGAAAGTGAGGAACGTGGCCGCAACCGCGCTGGCCAGCGGCCATGTGATCGTATCCGGCACATGAAGAAGACTCAGCAGCGCGGGCACCAGCGCCAGGGCGGTCACCAGCAGACCACCCTCGATGTAGAGCCGCACGAGGCGCAGGTGGCGATCCGAAAGCTCGCCGCCAAGCGCACCGCGGAGGGTGACCACCACCGACGCGAAACCGACGAAGGACAACGAGAGGGTTGCGAGCCGAAGCAGGTAATCCGATTCCGTCGATGTCATGGTCGCATCCTCATGGGTCTGTGGTTGACGATACAAGCTGGCCAGCGGGTCAGGCCCAGGCGTCGCACAAGCCCATGCGGCTGCATGCTGCGTTCGAACCGGCCCCGGCGCTCGGTGCGAGTGTAGTCGCGGGGCCGGTGCATTCCAAGTACGCGGGTCACCTCCGTCGCCGGCGTGGCTGAAGTCGCTGCCGGCCTGCACGATCCGGATGCAGCTGCTTGCAGTCGATGGCGTCGAGGAGACGCCGATCGGCGACTACAGGTTCAATCACGAGCCGTCGCGAGCAGTCTCTTCGCGTTGAGGTAGGTCGGCACCTCGACCCATAGGCCGTCGACCAGGGCGCGCTCCTCGCCCTGCGCGCGGGCGGCCTCGAACGCCAGCACCATCTGCGCCGCCAATGCCTTCTCGGCATCGCTGGGAACCAGCGCGGCAAGGATCGCAGCCGCGTGGTCGGGACGCACCAGGCTCTTGGCGCGGTAGCCCAGCCGGCGCGCGTAGCGCGCTTCCTGCGCAGCGCCATCCGCATCGGTGAAAGTGTAGGGCGCGTCGATCGGCTCGATCCCGGCGGCCCGGCACTCCAGCACGAAGCGTCGTCGCGCGTGGTCGAGTTCCACGGCCTCGCGGCTGCGCTCGGCCATCAGGTCGGCGGCGAGATCTTCTGCGCCCAGCAGCGCATACCGGATGCGTGCCGAAGCTGCGGCGATCTCGCGCACGTTGACTACGCCTAACGCCGTCTCGCAGATGGGCAGGATCCCGATGCTGCCCGGCGGCAGGCCGGCCTGCGCTTCACCTGCCGTGATGGCCGCATCCAGCGCCCGCATGTCGGCCGCCGTTGCAGCCTTGGGGTAGGCGATGAAGTCCGGATTCGCCGGGATCACATGTTCCAAGTCTTGCGGGCCGTCCTCATGCAGCGCATTGATACGCACGCAGACCCGGGCGCCGGCCGTGCGCCAGCGACCCAGCAGCGCCGCCACCATGCCACGGGCTTCTGCGCGGCGCGCGGGTGGCGTGAAGTCTTCGAGGTCCTGGATCAGGACGGCGGCGCCGCTGGCCGACATCGCAGCGTGCGCGGCGCCATCGGCACCGGGGCCGAAGAGCCAGGTGCGCAGGAGCGGGCGTTGAAGATCAGCTTGAGTCATGGGGTCGCGATTCTGGAAAGGGGAATTGGTGGTAACTGTGAAGGCCGAGTCGATGGGACGGAGCGCAAGCTCAGGCCAACGCGCTGACGTAACGCAGGGTCTCGGGGCAGTCAAGCCTTCCGTCCGGGCCACACAGCGGCGCCGCGGCGGCCTTGAACTCGCGTTCGATTTCGCGTTGGCTGGATTCGCTGCGCAGGTGAAGGTCGTACATGCTGAAGTACCAAAGCCACAGGTCGTCGGGTGTCAGCCGGCGTGGAATATGGATCTCTTCGATGGCGACATGGTGAAAAGCCAGCGAAAGCACTTCATGAATGCCGTCGGGATGCCGAAATCGCCGGTCGCCCAAACGAAATCCCGCATGGTCTCCCTGCAGCGGATGGCGCGTAAGCGCGTCGACGTAGGCAGTGAACGCCGCCGACGGTGGCGGCGGCGCGCCGACGATTGCCGCAAACACCGCGCCCGGCTTCATCACGCGGCGGACTTCAAGCATCACTTGCTCGATATCGTCCATCAGCATGATCGCGAGATGGCTCAGGACATAGTCGAAGGTCTCGGGCGGGAAAGGCAACACCTGTGCCTTGGCCTGTTTCAGTACGACGGCGGGCGGGAGGTGGGTTCGCGCCAGGTTCAGTTCGGCCGCATTCATGTCGACGCCGGATAGCGCAATACCAGCCTGAACGCGCGCAGCAAGCTTCGCGAGCAGGAATCCATCGCCACAGGCGAGATCAAGGACCTGGATCGGTGCCGCGGACCGGGCCACGACCGCCGCCAGCACATCGTAGGATGAAGGAAACGTGCTGCCCCGGAACACCACGGGCAATGCACCGAAGACTTCCGCCGTCAGGCCGGGATGCGCGTTGTGGAATTCGGTGAGAAATGCTTCGGTGCGTGATGTCGTTGGCATGCGGGTTGCCCGAGCCCTTCCGCCGCCGGCCGCGCCCGCAGGCGGACTGCCGGTCCGGAGTCAGCTTTCGGAATCGCGATCCTGCATCGTCTGCAGTTGCTCGACGATACGCAGGCGCCTCACCACCAGTTCGTCGATTTCGAGGTGCAGGATCCGGGCGCGGCTGATGGCCAGCTGGCCGATGGCCAATGCTCCGATGGCCAGCGCACCGACCGCGACGGCGGCAAGCGCGAGCGTCCCGACGGCCTCTGCCCCGATGCTGAGCGCGGGCAGGTGAACGGATCGCGCCTCGGGATCGGCGCGATCGCGGCGGGCAAGGCGTGCACGTCGGTCACGGAAACTCATCATCGGGTGCTCCACGGTTGATCTGACAGTCTCGTTGCGCTGCCATGCAAACGAATGCTCAATGCTTCGTGGTCATGCCGGGTGGGGGCGTCACTGGGCGAGGCGCGACACCCGGTTGGTCAGAAATTCTTTGCATCGACCCCAGCCTGGCGAAGAGTGCCGCAGGGAAGTGGAGGCTGGTATCGGGATAGTCGCCTTGTCCCAGGATGCTGCACTCGCCTTGGAGATTGACGTCACTGCAGAATTTCCACAGGCCGCTTTCAATGCGAACGGACGCTGCCCGGAATCCCGGGCCGAAGTGGGTCTGGTTGCAGAGTGCATTGCAATGATGAAGGAATTTCTGGCCGGAGAAATTGCGCCCGCCAAACGTGGCAACGCCATGGATGTCGCCGGCGATACCATCCCGCACCCAATCGGTCGACGGCGCCTGCGCGGACACCGCAACGGCACCGGCCGCTGATGCGAAGGTGAGGTACCGGACGATGACGGCAAGCGCTGATCGGATCATGGTGAGATCAACACGCAAGACTAGAGTTCAGGTGGCGTCTTGTCATGTCGCAGTATCCTGAACCACGCAATGCCCTCGCACAGCATCCCCACCACGAACAGCGTGCCAATCCACCCCGCGCTGGCGCTGGCCAGGTACGCGGCAAATGCTGCGACGAAGAATGCGGCGGTGATCAGATGGCGCATGGTCGGGCGGGAAGTCATTGTCCTTCCGGTGGCTGCCAGAGTTCGACCTTGTTGCCTTCGGGGTCCATGACCCAGCCGAACTTGCCGTACTCGGAGTCATCGGTCTTCTCGAGCACGTTGCAACCCTCTGCGCGCAGTGCGTGAAGCAGGGCGGCCAGGTCCTCCACGCGGTAGTTGATCATGAAGGTCGAGGTACTGGGCGCGAAGTGATCGCCGCCCGCAGCACCGACCGACCAGATGGTCGTGCCTGCCGCGGGTTGGCCCGCGGCGTCTGCCCACGTGAACGCTGCGCCGCCCCATTCCTGCACGTCGATGCCGAGATGCTTCCGGTACCAGGCGTGCATCGTGGCGGGATCCCGCGCCTGGAAGAAGATGCCTCCGATGCCAGTGACTCGCTTCATCTGGGCCTTTGCGACGTAACGGCAACCAGACCGTAGCGTACACGACGCCTGCCGGTGCCTCACACCCGAATGAGGCCCCGAAACCCCCGGGCCGCATAGTACGACTGCGCGCCTTCTGCAATTCCCGGTACCGCTCCTCGGTCAGCAGCTCGATGCCCATGGCGGCGGCCATTTCCGCTGCACTGTGTTTGGGCTTGTTCTCTTTGCGAGCGGCAAGCGCTTCACCGTCGTAACAGGCACTGCGGCGCCCGGCAGGGCTTTCCGGGGCGCAGTCGCAAAAGACCAGCAGGCCGCTCCCCGCATCCTGGCCGATCACGTCCGGCTCGCCATCAGATGCTTCCATGGCCTGCAACGAACGCAATGCATCCGGATTCTTGCCGAGTCTGGTTTGAACGTCAGTCCATGCGATACCCGCATGCCGGTGCATGTTGCCTTCAAAGCGGGACCGCAACGCTTGAAGAAGTTCGTCGCGTTCCAGAGTCTTCATGGTTATGGACTCCCGTTCATCGGGGATTGCGCTCAGCCGAAGTCGGACGCCTCGTACAGCGGCCGGATCTCGATCTCGCTTGGTCCCGGCATGGGATTGGGGCAACGCTTCACCCAGGCCACTGCCTCGTCCATGTCCCGGACTTCCCAGAGCCAGAAGCCGGCGACGAGCTCCTTGGTCTCGGCGAATGGCCCGTCCGTGACGACGCGGCGAGAACCATCGAACGCGACGCGCTTGCCTTGCGAGGAGGGCCTGAGACCGTCGCCGCTGCGCATGACGCCAGCCCTCGCCAGTTCCTCATTGAATTTTCCCATCGCCTCGAACATCTCCGACTCCCACTCCGACTTGAGCAGATCCTTCTCGCTATCCGCCGTTGCCTTCACAAGCACCATTACACGCATGTCGGTCTCCTGGTTTGATCCAGGCGCATCGGCCTGGCATCTGAACGACGAACGGCGCGGTCGCAAATCGACATCGCCCGGACACTTTCTTTCGACGCGCCCGTGGGTCGACGGGGAAGGTGCCGGAAGGCGCATCAGGGCATGTGTTCGATGCCGTCGGGGCATCCTCACCCATCCGTGCATGCGCTCCTCGTACACCGAAAAGCCGTGAGTTGTCCGCAACTGCAGGATGCCTGGTGTGATGTCATGGCGGGTCGTGGTCCACGGTTGTCTTGGGTCGGATCAGGCCGCAGCGCCTCGGCAGGCATGACGCTCGGCACTTAGCGAATTGCCTCGTTGGCGCGCATGAGTAGCGCACCGGGCAGTGTCAGGCCGAGCGCTTGGGCCGTCTTCATATTCACCACGAGCTCCAATCGCGTCGGCTGTTCGACCGACATGTCGGCCGGCTGCGCGCCGCGCAGAATCTTGTGCACGTATTGGGCGATCCTCAAATGCATGTCCGCTCTAACCGGGCCATAGCCCATGAGCCCCCCGGCGCGCGCCATTTCGCCCCACTCGTACATCGCCGGGATACGGTGCTTGGCCGCCGCGTCGATGATCAATCGCTGGTCGCCAAAAAAGCGTACCCGAGCCGGGACCAGGACTGCATCGACCTTCGCCTGGCTCAGGGCGGCAAAGGTTGCATCGTAGCCGGCGGGGCCAGGCACATCGCTCAGTCGCAGCGCGATCTTGTGATTCGTCGCGCAGTCTTGCAGGTGTGAAAGGCTCCAGTCCGCGCCGGGGTTGAGCACGCCGATTGTACGAGCCTGCGGCACAGCCTGCAGCAGCAACTCGCAGCGTTTGGCGTCGAGTTCGGCGGAGAGCATGTACATCCCGGTGACATTGCCGCCGGGCCGGGCGAAACTCGCTACGAATCCATATTCCAGGAGATCATCGCCTCCCCAGAAGGCCATGACAATGGGAATGGTGGAGGTCGCTTGCCGGGCCGCGATGATTGCCGCCCGGCCCACCGCGACAATGATGTCGACCCGCGCACCAACGAGTTCCTTGGCCAGCGCTGGTAGACGCTCAATATCATTCTGTGCTGCCCGAATCTCGAAACGCGCGTTCTGGCCATCGATGTATCCGAGGTCACGCAACGGGTCGATCAGTGTTGAATTCGGGAGCTCGGTTGGCACCAGGTACCCGATGCGCCAAGTCCGCGAAGTGGACTGCGCCGGAGCACGGTCCGACCAGGTGAAAGTGCTCAGAACGAGTGTCACAAGTAGCCCCAATGCCCTGTACCGCATGGCTCGCTCCTCAATCCTGTCGTTGCCGGGCTCGTTCCAGCGTTTGGCGTCCAGTGAGTCGAGATTACCGGCCAGCCTGGAAATGATAACGCTCAGGACGTGCGCGAACACTACCCGGGCAGGTGGGAGCGGACTCGTGGACCGGTCGCAGGAAAGTTCAGGCCTCGGGTTCGTGGCAAACCGCTTCGATGTTGTGCCCGTCCGGACCGATGACGAACGCCGCATAGTAGTTGGAATGGTAGTGGGGGCGCAGGCCCGGCGCACCATTGTCCTTCCCACCCGCCTCCAGCGCCGCGCGATGGAAGGCGTCGACTTGTTGGCGCGTCCCGGCCGTGAACGCCAGGTGAAGGTGCGCCGGCTTCTCTCCGGTCTGGAACAGGCACAACGAAGCAATTCCATTCCCGCAAAGCTCGACCGTACGTGGGCACGCCCTCCGAGATAATCGCCACGCCTAACGGCGCGAGTGCCTTGACGAAGAAAGCCTTGCTCACCGCATAGTCGCTGACACCGAATTTGACGTGGTCAAACATGCCTGCTCCTGGAGCGCACGAGCGTGCGCAGGAAGGGTCTCACGAGATTCCGTGGTCCTGCCGAAGTTGCACTGAAGTCGGCACGCCGTGTAAATGAGATTTCAGTCCACGGCATCGGTATAGAAGTAGTGGTCGGCGTTGGCGCAAAGCGTTCGGACCAAATGCGGTATGCGGTTCCAATCGTCGCGATTGGGATTGGGGTTTGCCTCATAGGCCGCGTCCAGTGCTTCAAAATCATGCGGCGTACGCGCATATTGCTCAAGTACCTTGCGCAAAGCCCGTGCTTCCTCGGACATGCCCACGAGCGCATAGGACGACGCGGCTGCGGCGACCAGCCCGGCGCCTGAATTCTCGATGCCCGTCGCAAAGCCCTCGCCGGCGCGACTTTGTTCCCAGTTGAAGATGGTGAAGACGATTCGGTACCCCACGGGCAACCCGTCAAGCAGTGCTTCCGTGTCCGGCAGGTGCAGCTCCGCGGCGAGCAGATACATGCCTTCTTCAGGTATGCCTTCGCTGTCCGATTGCCAGAACGGGACCACGTCCGATCGCGCGTCGGTCGAAGCGCCCGCGACGTACTCGAAGACCGCAGGTGGGATGACGCGGGGCATGGGTTCGGGCTCCTGGGTCCAAGGTCAACCGGCGAATTGCGCTGGCTTGCGATGAAGGATGGCATAGCCCATTGCCATCAGGCCAAGGTTTCGCATTGCACTACCAACAATCTGCAAAATGTCGGGCGCGGGCAGGATCGCCAGCACCAGATTCACGATGATGCCAAGGGAAAACAGCAGCACGGCAGGTCGAGGGAACCACCGCGCCCGGTAGGCGGACCACCCGAAGAGCAAGCCTCCACTCACCATCAGCCCACCGAAGAATGTGTAGACCACGCCCAGGCGCTTCCACAGTTCTTCGTAGGTCGGGACATGCTCGACCAATGCATAAATTGTCGTATACGTGAAGTACGCGAACGCGACTCCATAGAGCAGTGCGCCGAGCAATCCGGCAGCGCCCGGCTTGGGCACCTGGACCGAATGGATTCCCAGCAGCAGCAATGGCATCGGGAGGAACGCAGCGAGATTCAGCCAGAGCTGGGCGTCGGTGAATCCTTCATGGTGCCACTCCATGACGTCAGTCACGATGTGAAGTGCGGGCGCCACCACCGCTGACAATCCTACAAGCACATCGAGCATGCGGGGACTGTCCGTCGGCAAGGCGTAGGTTGGCAAAGCGCTACCGGGCAAAGCGCAGGGCAGAACGGTCACGTGCTTTGGCCGCTTCAATTTCCCGATACTTTGGTGGCGCATTGGTCTCCATAGAATTGAGCAGCTTGGTCGAGATTGCGGTGATCCCGTCGACGGCGGCCAGGAACGCAGCTTCGTTGGCCATGGACGGCTTGTTGAAGCCGCTGACCTTGCGGACGAACTGCAATGCCGCGGCGCGAACCTCCTCTTTGGTGACGGGAGGCGAAAAATTGAAAAGCACCTTGATGTTGCGACACATCTCCGACTCCTCTACTTTCTGGTTGCCGCCTGACGAAAGCTGGAAACCGGCCTGAACACGATCGCCATGCCAACGCCGGAACGATACGACAGTGGGGGTGCCGCGACAACGGTAGACGACGGCCAACCGGCTCGTCCGCAATGGGTGTCCGGAGACGCGCCACCCGAAGAATCGGCGCATCGCGTGTCGATTCCCCGCCATCCCGTTCGACGGGTTGTAGGGACGTTCCACACTCAAGGAGAAAAGCATGCGCTTCATGATGATCGTGTTTCCGGAAGACTACAAAACCGCAAAATCCGGCTGGACTCCCGATCTCAGCGGCATCGAAAACATGAGGAAGTACAACGAGCAACTGGGGGAAGCCGGCGTACTGCTTGCGCTCGATGGCCTGACCCCGCCCGCAACGATGAGCGCGCGGGTCACGTTCAACGACGGAAAGTCGAAGGTGACGGACGGCCCGTTCACCGAAGCGAAGGAAGTGGTCGGCGGCTACTGGATCATTGACGTGAAATCGCGCGAAGAGGCGCTCGAATGGGCCTCGCGCATCCCGGGCAGGGATAACGAAATGGTTGAAGTCCGCCGGCTGTTCGACATCACCGACTTCCCTGCCGACAGTCAGCAGAAACTCGGCGAGCTCGAGGATCAGGCTGGCCCGAACAGCTGAAAGTCAGGCGAAGGGCTATGCGGCTCACGGCCGCCGCTGCTTCTTCGCCGATGCAGCATTCCTGCGCTGCTTCGCCAGTTCTTCCTCGAAGCCCTCTCGCGCGTCGATCGCGTAGGCGCGGCATCGCGTGGGATCGATCAGCGCGTCCGCGTTGCCCTGGCTGCGCCTGTCCACGCGCTCCCAGAAATCCACCATGCCCGGATGCGGTGCGAGCGCAATATCGCAAGGCAGCGCCTCGACCTTGGCAAAGCTCGATTCGAAATCCTTGACGATATCGGGATACTTGGGATTGCCGATCAGGCTGTACGCGGGGGCCGACAGGCTACCGACAAAGACCACATGACGACATCGCGCGTCCTCGCATGACTGCCAGGTCCAGGTGGTGTTGCCTTTGGTGTGTCCTGGTGTCAAATGCGCAGTGAGCTCCAGGTCTCCCAGGCGCAGCCGTTCGCCATCGGTGACCGTCCTTGTCACGTGCACCGGCGAGAACCGGTATCGGTTGCCATATTGGGGGTCGTCGCTGCCGCCGCGCGCGAGCAACGGGGCTTCGGCCGCGCTGGCAATCACCTGCGCCCCGGTGTCGCGCACGAGTTGTGCAATTCCGCCCGCATGATCGCAATGGGCATGTGAGTTGAGAATCCACTTGATGTCGCGCAGGTCGATCCCGAGACTTCGAATGTTCGCTTCAATCAGCGCGGCGTTCGCCGGTACGCCGCTATCGATCAGCACATGTCCGGTCGGTGCCATAATCAGGAAGACGCCGAGGCCACGCGGCCCGACATGCCAGGTCGTGCCATGGACTCGAAATGGCTTCTGCGCCGTCGTCCAGGAAGGATCGTTGACGCAAGTGGATTCCTGCGCCGGGCGCGCCGGTCCGGAAGTGACGTTGTGTGCCAACGCACTTTGAACGATCAGGCTGGAGGCGAGAATCGCTGCCATGAGCATGCGCATGGACCAACACTCCCTGTTGTACGTGGGGTCAGGCACCGCCTGGATTGCCGGCCGCTACGTGACGTATTTTGGAAGGCGTGGAGAAACGCACGTCGAGCCGTTCCCGAAGTAGTTCAGGCGCGATCGGGAGGCCCATGACAGACGACACAGAGCTTGTTCCTGTCGGGATCCCTGAAGTACGCGCCATAGTATTGATCGTGATACTCGGGCCTCAATCCGGGCAGCCCATCCGACGCTCCGCCGTTCGCCAACGCCACGGCGTAGGCCTGGTCGACGATAGCTCTGCTCTCCGCGAGTAAGGCCACCATCTGGCCGTTGCCGGGTGCATGGGCCAATCGATTATGAGGCGCGCCGATCAGGAAGAGCGGTCGCGGGCCGGGATTGGACTGCCAGCCCGCCCACGGGCGCCTGCGGTCATAGAAGCGGGCCTCGATGCCGAGGGCCGACATCAGCGGGCCATAGAACGCCAGCGCCCGAACAAAATCGCTGACGCCGACAAAAATGTGCGAGAACACGTGGCGGACTCAGGGGAATGTGTTGGACGCACGACGATACAAGATAACGGGCGGCCGGTGGCGCGGGCGAAGCACCGCCACACGCGGCGTAGGTGCCCACTGCCGGGTCAGGCCGAACCCTCGCCGCTGAGTTCGTACAGCACATCGGGACACTTCTCCTCGTTGCCCTGACCGTCCGAGAGCGCCACCGCCTTGTAACCATGGCGCTCGTAGAAGCGCCGCGCCCCGGTGTTCTGCTGAAACGTGAACAGGCGGACCGGTCTCTTCAGCGTAGTGTGCGCGAAGGCCAGAAGGGTTGTGCCAAGGCCGCGATTTTCGTGGCCCGGAAGTACGTACAACTGCTCGATCCATGCAATCGCGCCGAGATCCGAAACGGCGAGGACTGCGACAACATTCCCGTCGCTGAGAGCGACCGTGACGCGGCAACGAGACATCAGGCTCTTGGCGACCCATTGCCGGACGTCGACAGGTTCGTGGGGAGAGGGCGCGTAGGGCAGGAATGCCTGGCGGGATTCGATCAGGACTCGCGCAACGGATCCTGCGTCTTCGCTGGTGGCAGTTCGCAGCACGATCATCTTCTGACGCCTGACGAGCTAGCTGACCGGCGAACTGATTGATCGACCAGCAGCAACCCAACTGATTCAGCCCGTTGCCGGCTGTCGGTCAGAATTTCAGTAGGGGAATTGGCGCGCACATGCCTACGCCTTTCGGACCATAGCCTTCGGGCACGGATCCCGCCGCCACCATTTTCCCCCAAGTGGTCGTGTCCGTTGTAAACCGATGATTGTTGTCGGTGCGTCCATGGCTCGCCGGGTCGTTCCACAGGCGGAATACGGGCGCAGTCAGGCCGGGGCACGCGCCGGTTTCAGCATCCGGCAACAGAACGTACATGACCTCGGGTGATTCGTAATCGAATGACGGAAACTGGGCGTCTACGATCGCGCATTCCACCGGCGACGCCGAATAGAAATGTGAGTCACCGCTTGAGGGCGGAATATAGAACCGGCAAACCGGGGACGCACTGGGCGGTGCATCGGCTGCCGATCGCCAGGCATAGAACTGCTTGCCGGTGCGCGCCCAGCCCGATTGCGCACCGCCGTCCAGTGCGGCGATCTCCGCCTGGAGGATTGTCACGAAGAAGTGGTTGAAGCTCGAGTGGAAGTACTCGACGACCACGACAGGATCGGCGGGTGAC
>JANNNM010000135.1:0-3334 GCA_031398535.1 Betaproteobacteria bacterium
CGTGCCGCGCATGCAGCAGGCGCGCGCGCCGTCGAGGCGTGGGGCGGCGCGCGTACACATCCGCCCGGCTTCCAATCCTGACCGGCCCATCCAAGTTTGCCGTCGTGCTCGTGCACCCCGAAATCCCGCCCAATACCGGCAACGTGATCCGGCTCACCGCCAATACCGGCACCGACCTGCACCTGGTCGAGCCGCTGGGCTTCAGGATGGACGACCGCGACCTGAAACGCGCGGGCCTCGATTACCACGAGTACGCGCGGGTGCAGGTGCACGCCGACTGGCATGCCTGCCGCGCGGCCCTTGATGCGCCCGCGCCGCGACGCTGGTTCGCGCTGACCACGGCCGGCACCGCATCGCTTTATGCCACTTCGTTCAGGCCGGGCGATGTGTTCGTGTTCGGCAACGAGTCCGCCGGACTGCCCGACGACGTGGTCGCCGCGTTTGCACCGGACACGCGACTGGCACTGCCCATGCGCCCCGAAGTGCGCAGCCTCAACCTGTCCAATGCCGTGGCTGTCACCGTCTATGAGGCATGGCGGCAACAGGGCTTCGATGGCGCGCGGGCCGCGGGAACCGCGCCTGTGCTGCCGCGCTAGACGCCTTCGGCGCGGGGTTCGCGCTGCAGCAGTGCCAGCACCGCATCGCGCGCCGACAGCCCTTCGTGCAGCACGCGGTCGACGGCCACGCAGATCGGCATGTCGACGCCAAGATGTTGCACCAGCGCGCGGACAGCGCGCGCGGCGCCGACGCCTTCGGCGACATGGCCGAGGTGCGCGAGGATGTCCGGCAGCGATTCGCCGCGTGCCAACGCCAGGCCCACCTGCCGGTTGCGCGACAGGTTGCCGGTGCAGGTCAGCACCAGGTCGCCCAACCCTGCCAGCCCCATGATCGTTTCGCGACGGCCGCCGAACGCATGCACGAGGCGCGCTGTCTCGGCCAGCCCGCGCGTGATCAATGCGGCGCGCGCGTTGTGTCCGAATTCGAGCCCGTCGCTGGCGCCGGCGGCAATGGCCAGCACGTTCTTCACGGCGCCGCCGACTTCCACCCCTGCAATGTCATCGGACGGATAGGCGCGCATCGCATCGCCGCGCACCAGCATGGCGACCTGTTCCGCCAGCGCGGCATCGGTGGCAGCCACCGTCACCGCCGTAGGCAGGCCGCGCGCCACCTCCGCCGCGAAGCTCGGACCCGAAACGACGGCCACCGGCGCGTCCCACATCGGCGCCAGCACCTGGTGTGCGAGCGCCACACCCGCGGGCGATGCCGGCGCGGACAGGAACCCCTTGGAGAGTGAAACGAGCGGCGCCCGGGCACCCGCTGCCGCAAGTGCCTGGACCAGTTCAGGCAATGCGGCGACCGGCGCCGCGAGGATCAGCAGGTCGGCGCGCGCTGCCGACGCGAGGTCGGCCGTGCATTGCAACGTAGGTGGCAGCGCGACGCCGGGCAGGTAGCGCGCGTTCTCCCGGGCCCCATCGGCGGCGCGGGCAGCCTCGGCATCGCGCCAGCACAGCATGACCCTGGGCGCGGCATGGGCGCGCGACGCGAGATGACAGGCGAAGGCCGTGCCCCATGCCCCGGCACCCACGACGGCGACAGTCGTCATCGCCTTCGGCCCTGCGTCAGAGCCCGAAGACTTGCGGCACCTTGACGAAGCCGATCTGGCCGTCACGATGGCGCACCCGCACCCAACCCGGCGTGGCCGTGGTGGCAGGCGACGTGGCGGACTCCGCCAGTTCGAGCAGAACGTTCTGTTCCGCGCGGAACACGAGCGGCGCCGCATCGTCCGGATTGGCACGGACATCGGCCACCGGCACCCGCACCTGCAGGCTGCGCTTGTCGGAAAGCCCCTTGCCCGCAACCCAGCCGATGCTGCCGTTCAGGTCGCGGACCTTGGTCCAGCCCTCGACGGTGACCAGCACTTCCATCGGTACGTCGCGGCCGTAGACAAAGAGCGGCTTCGACTTGGCCGACGGTGCGTCGTACAGGATGGTGGCGGGCTCCCCGGTGACCCGGTAGTCCGCCGCGGCCGCCAGGCCGGCCGGCACCGTGCAAGCGATTGCCCACGCGACCGCCACCCACGACGACATTGGCTGGGGGCGGCGGCGCGGCATGGGCGTGCGTCAGTTGGTGACGGCGGGGACCGGCGTCTGCATCTGCGCCAGTTGCTGCTGGTAGAGCGCCTCGAAGTTGATCGGGGCGAGGTGCACGGGCGGGAAGCCGGCACGGATGATCGCGTCGGAAATCGTCTCGCGGGCGTACGGAAACAGCACGTTCGGACAATGAATGGCCAGCACCGGCTGCATGTCCGCCGCAGGTACGCCGCGAATCTGGAACAGGCCCGCTTGCGACGCCTCGACCAGGAACACGGTCTTGGAGTCGGCGGTGGCGGTGACGGTCAGCGTGATCACGCACTCGTAGACGTCAGGGGCGACCTGCTCTCCGCGCGTGCGCAGTCCGACTTCGATGGCCGGAGCCTCGGTCAGCTGGAACGACTGCGGGGCGCCGGGACTTTCGAGCGACAGGTCCTTGACGTAGATGCGCTCGATCGAGAAGCCGATGCCCTGGCTTTGGCCGTTGGTGCCTTCGGCTTCAGGCGCGGCGGTGGGTTGGTCTGCCATGCTGGTGATCCTTGCGGTGAATGAAGATAACCCGCCATTTTACCTTACCGCGTGGCGTTCACCGCGGCGCTCCGTCTGCCGGGGGCTCGGCGCCGGCCAGCAGCGGGTCGAGCCGCCCCGCCCGGTCGAGGGCCACGAGGTCGTCGAAGCCGCCGACGTGAACGTCGCCGATGTAGATCTGCGGCACCGTGCGCCGGCCGGTCTTTTCCATCATGGTCACGCGTTGCACCGGGTCGAGGTCGACGCGGATCTTCGCGATCTGCAGCACGCCCTTGGCGAGCAGCAGGCGCTCGGCCTGCACGCAATACGGGCACATCGCCGTCGAGTACATCGTCACGTTCGCGGTGCCTTCGGTACTCATGCCGTGGCCGCCTCGACCGGCAGGCCCGCATCCTTCCAGGCCTTGAGACCGCCGTGCAGCGAATAGATCTCGGTGAAGCCGAGCTTGGCGAGCGTGTTGCCGGCGCCACGGCTGCGCTGGCCGCGGCTGCAATACACGACGACGGGACGCGACGTCATGCCAGCCAGCTCGGCGCCGCGCGCCTCGAGCTGCGACAGCGGGATGTGCAGCGCCTCGGGCAGCTTGCCGCCTTCGAATTCCTTCGGTTCGCGGACATCGAGCAACAACGCATTCTTGTGGTTGATGAGATGCGTGACGTTCAGGTTGCCCACTTCCTTGACCGGCGAGAAGCGGCGCTGCAGGATCGGCCAGAGCA
>JANNNM010000176.1:0-2326 GCA_031398535.1 Betaproteobacteria bacterium
CTGAAGGCGCTTGGCTCGTTTCGCGACCCGGTCTTGCTCGATCGCGCGCTGGCACTGGCGCTGGATTCCCGCCTGAATCCGCGCGAAAGCGCGGTCCCGTTGCAGCAGGCATTGAAGAAACCGGCCACCAGTCCCGCTGCGCTTGCGTGGTTCGGCCGCAACATGGTCGCGATGGCCGCACGCGTGCCCAAGACCTTCCAGGGATACTGGCCCGCGTGGGCCACTGGAGCCTGCACCGACGCGGAGCGCGCGCAGTTCGTCGCGACCTTCGAGGCGCGCGCGCCTGGTCTCGATGCCGGACCGCGGCAATACCGCAACGCGCTCGAGCGGCTCGACGCCTGCATCGCCACCGCGAAGATCCAGCGCGCGCCGCTCAATGCCTTCCTGGCCGCGCCGCGATGACCACCCGTCACATCCCGATTCCGCCAACAGCGGTGCTGCTGATTGCGGGGGCGGTCGCATGCTTCGCCATCCTCGACGGCGTGATCAAGGCGCTGTCGGTGCGCCACCCCGTGGCGCTGCTGGTATGGACGCGGTGGGGCTTCCAGGTCATCGCGATGCTGATCTGGCTGGCGCCGACGATGGGCACCGGCATGCTGCGCACCCAGCAGCTGCCGATGCAGCTCGTCCGCGGCGCCCTGCTGCTGGGTTCGTCGCTGTGCTTCATGACGGCGTTGAAATACCTGCCGCTGGCGGATGCCACTGCGCTCAACTACACGACGCCCACGATCGTGATCCTGCTGGCCGTCGTGTTCCTCGGCGAGCGGATGACCCGGTCGCGCATTGCCTTCGTCGTGGCCGGCATGGCGGGCATGCTGATGATCGTGCAGCCGGGCGCGGAGCTGATGAAGGGCTCGGCCATCTTCGCGCTGGGTTCCGCCGTCTGCTACGCGTTCTACCAGATCACCACGCGGATGCTGGCCGGCGAGGACCCGCGCGTGACGCTCTTCTATCCGGCGCTGATCGGCACGATCCTGATGACGGCGGTGTGGCCGTGGTTCGGCAGCAGCATCGACGTCTCGTGGCTCGACTTCGCGCTGCTGGCGCTGATCGGGGTGCTGGGCACCGTGGGGCACTTCCTCTTCATCCTGGCCTTCCAGCGTGCGAATGCTTCGGCGCTCACGCCCTTCACGTACATGCAGCTGGTGTTCGCGACGCTGATCGGCTGGCTTGTCTACAACGATTTCCCGGATGCATTGACGCTGGCCGGCATGGGTCTCATCGCCGGCAGCGGATTGCTGCTTACATGGCACGAACGCCGGCGCGCGCTGTTGGCGCCCGCCGAGCCGACGGCCATCGATTGATCGATCAACACACGCAGGAGGAACAGTCATGAGCAAACCACGCATCGGCTTCATCGGCATCGGCCTGATGGGCCACGGCATCGCGAAGAATCTCGTCACCAAGGGGTTTCCGCTGGCCGTGCGCGTGAACCGCAACAGGAAGCCGCTGGAGGACCTGCTGGCGGCCGGGGCGAAGGAAGTAAAGACCAACGCCGAAGTGGCGAACAACGCCGACATCGTGTTCCTGTGCGTGACGGGCGCGCCGCAGGTCGAGGAGATCATCAACGGCAAGGATGGCATCGCCGGCGTGGCGCGCAAGGGCCTCATCGTCGTCGACACGTCGACGAGCGAACCCGCCACCACCGCCAAGATGCGCGAAGAGTTGGCCGAGAAGGGCGTGCGCTTCATCGACGCGCCGCTGGCCCGCACGCCGGTGGAAGCGGAGCTGGGCAAGCTCAACATCATGGTGGGCGCGGACGACGCGACCTTCGCCGAACTGCAGCCGGTGCTGAGCGCATTCTGCGAGAACATCGTCCATGCCGGCCCGGCCGGTCATGGCATCATCCTCAAGCTCATCAACAATTTCGTGGCCCAGGCCATCGCCACCGCCGCGGCGGAAGCGCTGGCGGCCGCCGTGAAGTCGGGGCTGTCGATCAAGAAGTTGCACCAGGTCATCTCGGCCGGCGGCGTCAACTCCGGCATCTGGCAGATGATGGTCGGCAAGATGATCGAGAACAACGGCGACTTGGGCGGGATGAAGTTCACCCTGGTGAACGCGATGAAGGACCTGCGGTACTACACGCATTTCGCCGAATCGCTGCCGGTCTCGGCGATCATGGGCGAGGCCGTGCACCAGAGCCTGGTGAATGCCAACCTGATGGGCTTCGGCGACAAGTACGTGCCCTCGCTGATCGAGGCGCAGGAGAAGCTGAACGGCGTTGACATCGTGGGCGCTGCACGCAGCTGACGCACTCGCCGGACGAATGCGGCACAATGCGCCGATGAAAATCCTGCTGCTCGGTGGTACGCGCTTCCTCGGCCGG
>JANNNM010000270.1:0-2408 GCA_031398535.1 Betaproteobacteria bacterium
GGCAGCTCCACGCGAAAGCGCACGCCCCGCGGGATCACCGCGACCTCCTGCGGCGCGATGTCGATGCGGCCGAACTCGGTGAGGCAGCGCAGTGCGCCCTGCTGCGGCACGAGCAACAGTTCGCCGTCCGCGTTGCAGAAGAAGCGATCCGTCATCGACTGGTTGGCCGCATACAGGTGGATGCCGCAACCCGCCATCGCCTGCGGCGAACCGTTGCCGGCCATCGTGACCAGCCCGTCGACGAAGTCCGTGGGCGCGGCCGGCAGTGGCAGCGGATCCCAGCGCATCTGGTTCGGGGGCGCCGGCACGTCGCCGAACGTACTGACAACACTCGTCGCCGGCAGCGGCACGAACGGTTCGTGCATCGCCGCCGGACGGATGCGGTAGAGCCAGGAGCGCCGGTTCGACGCGCGTGGCGCGGTGAAGGCCGAGCCCGACAACTGCTCGGCATACAGTCCGTAGGGCGCGCGTTGCGGTGAATTCTGACCGGTGGGCAACGCGCCCGGCAATGCTTCGGTCGCGAACTCGTTGCCGAAGCCTGATTGATACGCCATTTCCGCCGGGTCAGGCATGACGCACCTCCGTGGCAACGCCCGGCACGCCGGCCCGGGCCGCCTGCATCGCGTCGCGTAGCACCGCCGCGTCACCGATGTGGTTCGCCAACAGCAGGATCAGCCGCGCATTGGCGAGCGCGCTCTGTGCATCGGTCAGGTTGCGGTGCATGCCCAGCAACGCTTCGTAGAAGTCGTCCGGTGCGGCGATGTTGGCATCGGTGATCAGCACGGTCGTGCCCTTTCGAGGTTCGTTCATGTCATTGCGGTTCGGCCGCGCAGGCCCGCGCCAGCGCGGCCCGCACCTGCGGCAACGAGAATGCGCGCCAGCGCGCGCAGACGTGCTGGTCGGGGCGGAACAGATAGCACGTGCCGGGCGCCGCGTCGTAACGCGCGGCGACGAGTCCGGCGCGATCGGCCAGCGCGCCGGGCGCGGATCCGCCCACCAGCACGACTTCGCAGGGGATCGGGTTCGACGCGAGCGCCGCCACATTGTCGCGACCAACGTCGTCGCCCATGACCAGCAGCACGAAGCCGCCGCCCAGGTGATCGAGGAGCCACGAACCGCGCGGCCCGGTCACCGGCGCATCCGCAGCCGGCGCGCCCGGTACCATCGCCCCGGCAAAGGCATCGCCGTCCGGCGTATTGAGCGGTGAATCGGCCAGCACGGTGGGCACCGACAGCCGCCCGCTGTTGACGAGCCGCCGCGCGAACGGGAACTCGCGCGCCAGCCCCAGCACCGCATCGCGAAAGAGCCGCGACACCGCGCTCTTCGGCGTGATGAAATCGGTGGACCGCGTGGAGTTGCGGATGTTGTCGTCCGCGGCCAGGACGCGCTCCGTGTCGTAGGAATCGAGCAGCCGCGCCGGGGCCAGGCCGCGCAATACCAGGTCGAGCTTCCAGGCGAGGTTGTCGGCGTCCTGCACGCCGCTGTTCGCGCCGCGCGCGCCGAAGGGGCTGACGAGATGCGCCGCGTCGCCCGCAAACAGCACGCGCCCGACGCGGAACTTCTGCATCCGCCGGCACTGGAACGTGTAGACACTGGCCCATTCGAGTTCGAAGCGGGCTTCCGGCCCCAGCATCGCGTGCAAGCGCGGCAGGATCCGTTCCGGCTTCTTCTCTTCGTCGGGGTCGGCGTCCCACCCAAGCTGGAAGTCCACGCGCCACACATTGTCCGGTTGCCGGTGCAGCAGCACGGACTGGTTCGGATGAAACGGCGGATCGAACCAGAAGCGCCGCTCGGCAGGAAAATCCGACGCCATCCGGATATCGGCGATCAGGAAGCGATCGCGGAACACCTGGCCCTCGGTGTCGAGCTGCATGATGGTGCGCACCGGACTGCGCGCGCCGTCACAGACCACCAGCCAGTCGCAGGTCAGGTCGTACTCGCCGTCCGCCGTGGCCACGCGCACGAGAACGCGATCCGCCGCCGGCGAGACGCCCACCACGCGCTGCCGCCACCGCAGTTCCGCCGGCGCCAGTGCCTGCGCGCGCTCCACGAGGCACGCCTCGAGGTAGTACTGCTGCAGGTTGACGAAGGCCGGACGCCGGTGGCCGGCCTCGGGCAGCAGGTCGAACTGATAGGCCAGCGTGTCGCCGTGATACACCTTGCCGACACTCCAGCCAACACCCTTGCTGGCCACGGCCTCGCCGCAGCCGAGGCGGTCGAGGATTTCGAGCGTGCGCTTGGCGTAGCAGATCGCGCGCGAGCCGACACTGACGGTGTCGTCATCGTCCAGCACCAGCACCGGGATGCCGCGCTGTGCGAGGTCGATGGCCGTGGTCAGTCCGACCGGACCTGCACCCACGACGACAACGCCGCAATGCCGCGCCGTGCCGTCCAGCTCCGGCGGCCGC
>JANNNM010000381.1:0-3440 GCA_031398535.1 Betaproteobacteria bacterium
CCTTTTTTAATTCGCCCCTGGCCCCTTTTCAAGGCGTGCGGGTCGCGTCCGCCTCAGGCGCCACGTCGTCCGATTCCTTCGGCGGCACGCTGATGAAGCGCGCCAGGAACAGCCCCAATTCGTAGAGCACCCACAGCGGGATCGCCAGCATCAGCTGCGACAGCACGTCGGGCGGCGTGAAGATGGCGCCAATGACGAACGCACCGACGATCACGTAGGAGCGGATCGAGCGCAGCTTCTCCAGGCTGACCACGCGCAACCGCACCAGCACGATCACGATCACCGGCACTTCGAACGTGAGGCCGAACGCGAGGAACATGCCAAGGACGAACGACAGGTACTTGTCGATGTCGGTCATCATCTGCACGCCCACCGGCGTGTAGCTCGCGAAGAAGCCGAACATCACGGGAAACACGAAAAAGTACGCGAACGCCATCCCGATCAGGAAGAACACGAAGCTCGACAGGATCACCGGCACCACCAGCTTCTTCTCGTGCTGGTAGAGCCCCGGCGCGACGAAGGCCCACGCCTGCCACATCACATAGGGCAGCGCGATCACGAAGGCCGCCATCAGCGTCACCTTGAGCGGCACCAGGAACGTGCCGGTGACATCCGTCGCGATCATCGTCGCGCCCTGCGGCAGCGCCTTCAGCAGCGGCGCTGCCAGCAGCGCGTAAATGTCCTTGGCAAAGGGAAACAGGCACAGCAGCACCACCACCACCGCGATGATCGCGTGCAGCAGCCGCGTGCGCAGCTCGAAGAGATGCGACAGGAACGTTTCCTGGATCGCGGATGCGGGCGTGGGGTCGGTCATCAGGGGCGGCGTTTCAGATGCGGTCGAAGCCGGGCAGCGACGGCTGCCGTGCCGGGGCCGCCGGCGCCGCGTCCGCCAATTCGCCGCCGGGCTCGCCTACCCTCGGCGACGGATCGAACGGCGGCTCGGCGAGTGCCTGGGGCGCCTGCATGTCGGCGGGCGGCGGCGCATCCTTCGCCCCTTCATTCAGCTGGTCCTCGACGGCCTTGAAGCTGTTTTCCGCACCGCTTGCCGCGGTTTCCACCGACGACTTCAGGTCCTGCGCGGCGGACTGCACTTCCTTCTGCAACTTGCGCAGCTCGTCGAGCTCCATCTCGCGGCTGATGTCCGACTTCACGTCGTTGACATAGCGCTGCAGGCGACCGAACAGATGGCCCATCGTGCGCGCCGCCTTGGGCAGGCGCTCCGGGCCGATGACGATCAGCGCCACGACGGCGACGACGACAAGTTCCGAGAATCCGATGTCGAACATGGAAGGGACTTAGGTCGCGATCGCGCGCACGACTGCGCGAAGGCCGGACGGCGCGAAGACCACGGATCCTGCGTCGGCGCTGCCCTCGACAGCGCCTTGCAGGATCGGCACGGCACGCGTAGTCGCGGGTTCAGGACCGGGTCGTTTCCTTCTTGACCTCGGCGTCGATCGTCTTGCCGGGGATCTGCTGCGCAGCGGCGTCGGGGGCCGAGGTGCTGGCCGCATTGGGGTCGTCCGGCGTCTTCATGCCGTCCTTGAAGCCCTTGACCGCACCGCCCAGGTCCTGGCCGATGTTGCGCAGCTTCTTGGTCCCGAAGATCAGGACCACCACCACCAGAACAATCAGCCAATGCCAGATACTCAAGCCACCCATGGTGTGCTCCTTCAGTTCGTTTGCTTCAGGATCATCGGTCCCAACGGATCCGGACCGCCAACCACGTGAATGTGGACATGCTGCACGTCCTGCCGGCCCACGCGGCCGGTGTTGACGATCGTGCGAAAGCCATCCCCCGCCCCCTGCTGGCGCGCCAGCGTGCCCGCCATCGCCAGCATCCGTCCCAACGCGGGGGCGTCGGTCTCGGTGGCGTCGTACAGCGTTCCCACGTGCCGCTTCGGAATCATCAGGAAATGCACGGGCGCGACCGGGTTGATGTCATGGAACGCCAGGATGTCGGCATCCTCGAACACCTTGCGGCTGGGGATTTCGCCACGGACGATCCGGCAGAAGATGCAATCGGGGTCGCTTGCCTGCATGTCTTGATGATGTCGATCAGGACCCGCGTTGCCGCGAGAGGAACGCCATTGTATCGCCCCCGGTCACCCGGGGCCGCGGCTACCGTGGACGGGCGGCCTTTTCGGCGTGGCCGGAGGTGCCTTCGCGGCGGGCCAGCTCCGCCAGAACGTCGGCCGGGCCCAATCCGTGGTGGGCCAGCAGGACCAGGCAATGAAACCACAGGTCGGCCACTTCGGCGGTGATGCGGGCAGGGTCGCCGCCCTTGCCCGCCAGCACGGTTTCCGTGGCTTCCTCGCCGATCTTCTTGAGAATGGCGTCGTCACCCCGGGCCAGCAGCGACGCGACGTAGGACGTGCCCGCGTCCGCCCCCTTGCGCGAGGCAATGGTGGCGGCCACGCGGGCCAGCACGTCGTCCGGGGCGTCAGCCATGGCCGTAGATCGCCTCCGGGTCCTGCAGCACGGGCTCGACATCGCGCCAGGCGCCGTCCTCGAGCTTCAGGAAGAAGCACCGGCCATGGCCGGTATGGCAGGCAATGCCGCCCACCTGTTCGACCAGCAGCAGTACCGCATCGCTGTCGCAGTCGAGGCGGATCTCGCGGATCTTCTGCACGAAGCCGGAGGATTCCCCCTTGCGCCACAGCTTCTGGCGCGACCGCGACCAGTAGTGCGCCTCGCGCGTGGCGGCCGTCTGTTCCATCGCCTCGCGGTTCATCCACGCCAGGGTGAGCACCTGCTTCGAGGTCGCGTCCTGCGCGATCGCGCCGACCAGCCCGTCGGCGTTGAACCGCACGCGGTCGAGCCAATCCGTCATCGCATTTCCAGCCCGGCGCCGGCCATGACGGCCTTGGCCTGCGCAATCGTGTACTCGCCGTAGTGAAAGATGGACGCGGCCAGCACCGCATCGGCCCCACCCACAAGGATGCCGTCGACCAGGTCCTGCAGCGACCCGACGCCGCCCGAGGCGATGACCGGCACGTCGACGGCGTCGACCACCGCGCGCACGAGGCGCAGGTCGAAGCCGGTACGCGCGCCATCGCGGTCCATGCTGGTCAGCAGGATCTCGCCGGCCCCCATCCGCACCACTTCCTCCGCCCACTCGATCACGTCGATGCCGGTGGGCGTGCGCCCGCCGTGGATGTACACCTGCCACTGGTCCACCGCGCACTTCTTGGCGTCGATGGCCGCGACGATGCATTGCGCGCCATAGCGGGCCGAGGCTTCGCCGAAGAGATCGGGGTTCTTCACGCCGGCGGTGTTGATGCTGACCTTGTCGGCACCCGCGTTGAGCAAGGCGCGCACATCCTCCACCGCATTGACGCCGCCGCCCACCGTCAACGGGATGAACACCTGCGACGCGACGGCCTCGATCATGTCGTAGAGGAGTCCCCGGTTCTCCACACTTGCCTTGATGTCGAGGAAGG
>JANNNM010000408.1:0-2032 GCA_031398535.1 Betaproteobacteria bacterium
GGCGGACCTGGCCGCCACCGTCGAGGCCAACCCGGGCGCGCGGATCGTCGCCGGCGCGACGGACGTCGGGCTGTGGGTCACCAAGCACCACAAGGACCTGGGCGACATCGTTTACATCGGCGACGTCGCGGAACTGCAACGCGTTGTCACCACTTCCACCCATCTCGACATTGGCGCAGCGGCCAGTCTTTCCGCTGCGTTCGCCGCCCTCGATGTCGAGTGGCCGGAGCTGCACGAGGCGTGGGCGCGCTTCGCGTCGGTCCCCATCCGCAACAGCGGCACGGTGGGCGGCAATGTCGCCAACGGCTCGCCCATCGGCGACTCGATGCCGGCGCTGATGGCGCTGGGCGCCACGGTCGTCCTGCAACGCGGCACCGCAACGCGTGAGTTGCCGCTCGAGGACCTGTACCTCGCGTACCAGAAAACCGCGCTGGTGCCCGGCGAGTTCGTCGCGCGCATTCGCGTGCCCGCGCGCGCACCGGGCGTCGTGGTGCGTGCCTACAAGATCAGCAAGCGCTTCGACCAGGACATCTCGGCGGTGTTCGCGTGCTTTGCGCTGACGATGGCCGGCGCCACGATTGCGTCTGCCCGCATCGGCTGCGGTGGCGTGGCGGGGACGCCGATGCGCGCACGCGCCACCGAAGCCATGCTCGCGGGCACGGTGTGGGACGACGTCCTCGCCGAAGCGGCCGCAGAATCCCTGGCGGCCGAGTTCGCGCCGATCGGCGACATGCGCGCCTCCGCCGGCTATCGCCGCACGGTGCTGGGCAACCTGCTGCGGCGCTTCCGGATCGAAACGCGCGCCGCCACGGCGGGTTTGCCGGTCATCACGCGCGTCGACCAGGTCGCGCAGGCCGCCGACTGAGCCCGCGATGAACGCCCGGCACCCTCGCCCCGCCAACGCCGCTGCTGCTCGCGGCATCGGTATCGTTGGCGCCGACGTGCCGCACGAATCGGCTACGCTGCATGTGACCGGCGGCGCGCACTACACGGACGACCTGCCGGAGCCCCGCGGCACGCTGCACCTTGCCCTGGGAACCAGTCCGGTCGCGCACGGACACCTGCGCGGCGTCGATCTCGCGGCCGTGCGCGCGGCGCCGGGCGTGATCGACGTGATCACGGCGGCGGACATCCCCGGCATCAACGACGTCGGCCCCATCCAGCACGACGATCCGGTGTTTGCGGAAACCACCGTGCAGTTCGTCGGACAACCGGTGTTCGCGGTGGCGGCCACCAGCGTGAATGCCGCGCGCCGGGCCGCGCGGCTCGCCCGCTACGACATCGAACCGTTGCTGCCCATCCTGACCATCGCCGACGCCATGGCCGCGCAGTCGTTCGTGCTGCCGCCGGTGCATGTCACGCGCGGCGATGCCGCCGCCGCGCTCGCGCGTGCGCCGCACCGGTTGCAGGGCACCGTCGAGGCCGGTGGACAGGATCACTTCTACCTCGAAGGCCAGATCGCGCTGGCCACGCCGCGCGAACGCGGCGGCATGCACATCCACACGTCCACGCAGCATCCGGGCGAAGTGCAGCACATGGTGGCGCACGTGCTGGGGCTGGCGGCGCACGATGTCGTCGTCGAATGCCGGCGCATGGGCGGCGGCTTCGGCGGCAAGGAAACGCAGATGTCGCTGTTTGCGTGTGCGGCGGCGCTGGTGGCGCAACGCACCGGTCGCGCCGCCAAGCTGCGCCTCGACCGCGACGACGACATGCGCTCCACCGGCAAGCGCCACGCGTTCGCGTACGAATACGACGTGGGCTTCGATGCCGCGGGCCGCATCCTGGGGCTCGACCTGACGCTGGCATCGCGCTGCGGGTTCTCGGCGGATCTGTCCGGCCCGGTCAACGATCGCGCCGTGTTCCACGTCGACAACACCTACTGGCTGCCCGACGTCGCGCTGCACAGTTTCCGCTGCAAGACCAACACAGTGTCGGATACGGCCTTCCGCGGGTTCGGCGGCCCGCAGGGAATGTTCCCGATCGAACACGTGATCGACGAAGTGGCGCGCGCGCTCGGCCGCGACCCGCTCGA
>JANNNM010000456.1:0-2147 GCA_031398535.1 Betaproteobacteria bacterium
CCTTCGACAGTCCCGCATCGGGCGCGGCCGCGACCGAGCTGACCGTTGCGCTGCCGCCACTGCCGGCGGCATCGAACGAGGTCGTGCGCACCGTGAGCACCTTCACCGGATCCTTCGACTGCACGGTGGCAAACGCATTGCCGGCATAGATGGGCCGCACGAAGGTATCGGGCGATTCGATGCCGATCACGTCGGACACCTGCGCCACGTCGAGCTTGGCGGCAATGCGCGGCAGCATGTTCTTGCCGAAACCCGTGGCCGCCGCCACCACGTGCGTATAGCCGCCGGGCAGCAGCGACAGGGCCGTGGCCGCGATGTTCTCGGCCGTGGGCGTGGCGAGGTACGGCGCGTCGGCCAGCAGCACCGACGTGACCCCGGCGACGGCTGCCGCAGCCTCCGCCGCGCCGCGCGCGTCGTGGCCGGCCACCAGCACGTGGACGTCGCCGCCCAGTTTGCCGGCGGCCGTGATCGCGTGCAGCGTGGCGGCCTTCAGCGAGCGGTGATCGTGTTCTGCAATGACGAGTATGGACATGATGTTGTCGCTTCCTACGCGATGACCTTGGCTTCGCCGCGCAGCTTGGCCACCAGTTCCTTGACATCGGCGACCTTGCCGCCGCCCTTGCGTTTGCCGGGCTCCACCACCTTCAGCGTGGCGAGACGGGGCGCGACGTCCACGCCAAGCGTGGCCGGCGTCGTGATGTCGAGCGTCTTCTTCTTCGCCTTCATGATGTTGGGCAGCGTGGCATAGCGCGGTTCGTTCAGCCGCAGATCGGTCGTGATGATCGCGGGCAGCTTCATCTCGATGGTCTCGAGCCCGCCGTCAACCTCGCGCTTGACCGTGGCCACGCCGTCGGCGATGTCCACCTTCGACGCAAACGCGGCCTGCGGCCAATCAAGCAGCGCGGCGAGCATCTGTCCGGTCTGGTTGGCGTCGTCATCGATGGCCTGCTTGCCCAGGATCACGATCTGCGGAGCTTCGGTCTTGATGATGGCGTGCAGCAGCTTGGCCACTGCCAGCGGCTGCAGCTCGACATCGGTCTCGACGAGGATCGCGCGATCCGCACCCAGCGCCAGTGCCGTGCGCAACGTTTCCTGGCATGCCGTCAGTCCGCAGGACACCGCCACCACTTCGGTGGCCACGCCCTGCTCCTTCAGCCGGACCGCTTCTTCGACGGCAATTTCGTCGAAGGGGTTCATCGACATCTTGACGTTGGCGGTGTCGATGCCGGACCCGTCGGGCTTGACCCGCACTTTGACGTTGTAATCGACGACACGCTTCACCGGGACCAGAATCTTCATTGTTTGCACCGCCAGAGTTCGATGGGGACAGGCGTGCGATTATAGCGGCTGGCACTTCCCCGACCGGACTCCCCTTGAAGCCACCGTCGCTGCCCTCAGCCGACATCGCCGAAATCCTGGCCCACATTCCACATCGCTATCCGTTCATCCTGATCGACCGGATGGAGGCATGCGAGCCGGGCCAGTGGGTGCGGGTGACGAAGAACGTCTCGGCGCAGGAGTGGTTCTTCGCGGGCATCCCGGCGGAGCGCCGCGTGATGCCCCAGTTGCTGGTGGTCGAAGCGCTGGCCCAATCCTCGGGCGCGCTGTGTCACTACTCGGGACTGATGGACCGTGTCGCGAAGCCCATCATCTTCTTTGCCGGCATCGACAAGTGCCGTTTCGGCCGCGACGTGCGGCCGGGCGACCAGCTGGTGCTTGAATGCAAGCTGGTGCGCGCGATGCGCGACGTGGTCAAGGTGACGGGTCGCGCCAGCGTGGACGGCGAGACGGTGGTGGAACTGCACCTCACGGCCGTGATCCGCGACATCAACGAGGCCGCCACGGCCATGGTCGAAACCAACGCGGCCTCGCGTCTTGCGGGCGCGATTGCGCGACCATGAATGCCGCAGCGCCGCCCGCCATGCCTGGCGGTGCCCACACCCGCTGAACCGTCGCCCCGTCGCTTCGGCTTGATGTACCCGATGTCATGAACGCGCCCTCCCCCGAAAGCCCCGTTGTGCCGGTGGCGGTTTCATTTCCGGCGGGCGATGGGTTTGCGCTCCGCGGCACCTATTTCCCGCCCGTGGTGCTTCCTGGCGCGCGCTTCGCCGCAGTATTCAATGCCGGGGGGGGCGTCTCCGCCAGGC
>JANNNM010000494.1:0-1044 GCA_031398535.1 Betaproteobacteria bacterium
CCGGCCGAGGCGCGCAGCCGAGCCCGCACGCCTGAAAACTTCCCCGGCTGACCGCAAGCAAGGACTGTTATGGAACGCGACCAGGCCTCCAAATTCGTCCACGAGCTCCTGGAGCTCCTGGTGAAGCAGAAGGGCTCCGACCTCTTCATCACCGCGGGCTTCCCGCCGGCGATCAAGGTCGACGGCAAGATCACGCCGGTGTCGAAGACCCAGCTGTCGCCGCAGCACACCATCGAACTGGTGCGCAGCGTGATGAACGACAAGCAGGCCGCCGAGTTCGAAGGCTCCAAGGAATGCAACTTCGCGATCAGCCCGCCCGGCATCGGCCGCTTCCGCGTCAATGCGTTCGTGCAGCAGGGCCGCGTGGGCATGGTGCTGCGCGCCATCACGACGGACATCCCCAAGTTCGACGAACTGGGCCTGCCGCCGGTGCTGAAGGACATCATCATGAGCAAGCGCGGCATCATGATGTTCATTGGCGCCACGGGCGCGGGCAAGTCGACGTCGATGGCCTCCCTGCTCGGCTACCGCAACGAAAACAGCTTCGGCCACATCATCACGATCGAAGACCCGATCGAGTTCGTGCACGAGCACAGGAACTGCATCATCACGCAGCGCGAGGTGGGCGTCGATTGCGATGGCTGGGCCATTGCGCTGAAGAACACGCTGCGCCAGGCGCCCGACGTGATCCTGATCGGCGAAGTCCGCGAGCGCGAGACGATGGACTACGCCATCTCGTTCGCTGAAACAGGCCACCTTTGCCTTGCCACGCTGCACGCCAACAGCACCAACCAGGCGCTCGACCGGATCATCAACTTCTTCCCGGAAGAACGGCGCGCCCAGTTGCTGATGGATCTCTCGCTCAACGTGCGGGCCTTCGTCGCGCAGCGGCTGATCCCGCGCCGCGACGGCCGCGGCCGCGTGCCGGCGGTGGAGGTTATGCTGAACTCGCCGCTGATCTCGGACCTTATATTCAAGGGCGATGTGTCGGGTATCAAGGAGATCATGAAGAAGTCGCGCGAACTGGGCATGCAGACGTTCGAC
>JANNNM010000562.1:0-2230 GCA_031398535.1 Betaproteobacteria bacterium
CCGCCTGCACCACCCGGCCAAGGCCGTCTTCAAGTGGGACGACCCGTTGTTGCTCGACCTGGAGTTGGCCGAGGACGAGCGCATGGTGCGCGACGCGGCCTACGCCTATGCGCAGGACAAGCTGATGCCGCGCATCAAGGAGGCCTTCCGGCACGAGATCTCCGACCCCGGGATCTTCCGCGAGATGGGCGCGCTGGGCTTGCTCGGCGTCACGCTGCCGCCGGAGTACGGCGGCGCGGGACTCAACTACGTCTGCTACGGCCTGATCGCGCGCGAGGTCGAGCGTGTCGATTCCGGGTATCGCTCGATGATGAGCGTGCAGAGTTCGCTGGTGATGTATCCGATCTACACGTACGGCAGCGAGGCGCAGCGCCGCAAGTTCCTGCCGAAGCTCGCGACCGGCGAATGGATCGGCTGCTTCGGCCTCACCGAGCCCAACGCTGGCTCGGACCCCGGTTCGATGATCACGCGCGCGAAGAGCGTGCCGGGCGGCTACAGCCTGTCCGGCGCCAAGATTTTGATCTCCAATTCGCCGATCGCCGATGTATTCGTCGTGTGGGCGAAGGATGACCAGGGCATCATCCGCGGCTACATCCTCGAGCGCGGCATGAAGGGCCTGACCACGCCCAAGATCGAAGGCAAGTTCTCGCTGCGCGCGTCGATCACCGGCGAGATCGTGATGGACGACGTTTTCGTGCCCGAAGAAAACCTGCTGCCGAACGTGCAGGGCCTGAAGGGACCGTTCGGGTGCCTCAACAGCGCGCGCTACGGCATCGCGTGGGGCGCGCTGGGCGCGGCGGAATTCTGCTGGCACGCGGCCCGGCAATACACGATGGACCGGCAGCAGTTCGGCCGGCCGCTGGCAGCCAACCAGCTGGTGCAGTTGAAGCTGGCCGACATGATGACCGAGATCACGCTCGGCCTGCAGGGGTGCCTGCGGCTCGGCCGCATGAAGGATGAGGGCATCGCCGCGCCGGAGATCACGTCGATCATGAAGCGCAATTCGTGCGGCAAGGCGCTCGACATCGCCCGCGTGGCGCGCGACATGCACGGCGGCAACGGCATCGTCGACGAATTCCACGTGATCCGGCATGTGCTGAACCTCGAGACCGTCAACACCTACGAAGGCACGCACGATGTGCACGCGCTGATCCTGGGCCGCGCGCAGACCGGCATCGCCGCCTTCTGATGAAGCTTTACGACTACTTCCGGTCGTCCGCCGCCTATCGCGTCCGGATCGCGCTGAACTTCAAGGGACTGACGGCGGAACGCGCCTTCGTGCACCTGCGGCGCGATGCGCAGCGCGATGCGGGCTACCTGGCGCTGAATCCGCAGGGCCTCGTGCCCGCATTGACGGTGGGCGACGGCACGGTGCTGACGCAATCGCTGGCGATCATCGAGTACCTCGAGGAGACGCATCCGCATCCGTCTTTGTTGCCGGAAGGGGCTGAGGCGCGGGCACGCGTGCGCGCCATTGCACTTGAAGTGGCATGCGACATCCATCCGCTCAACAACCTGCGCGTGCTGAAGTATCTGAAGAACGCGCTGAAAGTCAGCGAAGCTGACAAGGACACCTGGTACAAGCATTGGGTGCACGAAGGCCTGGCGGCGCTGGAAGTCCAGCTTGCGCGCGATCCGGCCACCGGCACGTTCTGCCACGGCAATGCGCCCACGCTCGCCGACGTGGTGCTGGTGCCGCAACTGGCCAACGCGCACCGGTTCAATGTGGATGTCACACCGTTTCCAACACTGCTGCGCATCGAGGCCGCGTGCCTTGCACTTCCTGCATTTGCATTGGCCGAACCATCGCTGCAGCCCGACGCGGAGTAGCGCCGCGTCACGACGACACCACGCTTCAGTTCACTCCACCGACTTCGAACGGACCACCATGACCTTTGCCATTCCCGCCTGGGACCTGCCCAGCGTGCCCATCGCCGGTTCGGCGGACCGCTTTCCGGTGCGCCATATCTACTGTGTGGGCCGCAACTACGCCGAGCATGCGAAGGAAATGGGCGGCGACGCGACGAAGGAGCCGCCGTTCTTCTTCACCAAGCCGGCCGATGCCATCCTGGTGGTCGTGCCGCCGGCCGTGGGCGACATGCGCTATCCGCTGGCCACGAAGAACCTGCATCATGAGATCGAGCTGGTGGTCGCGATTGGTCGCGCCGGCAGCGATGTGTCGCCCGAACACGCGAACGACCTCGTGTTCGGCTATGCCACCGGCCTCGAC
>JANNNM010000626.1:0-6091 GCA_031398535.1 Betaproteobacteria bacterium
GGCGCGACAGGTGCTGTGGTGTGCGCTGGCAGGGACCGGCTCGGTGCTGTTGCTGGCCATCACCAACTACATCACGCAGAACATCGCCGCAGTACCGTTGCTGTGGATCGTCCCGCTCACGCTCTACCTGCTGACGTTCATCCTGTGCTTCGACGGACGCGGCTGGTACAAGCGCGACATCATCCTGGCCATGCTGTCCGCCGCGCTGGGTGTGATGGCGTGGACGCTGGCCGACCCGAACCTCGCCCACGAGCTGCAGATCCAGGTCGGCGTCTTCTGCGTCGGCCTGTTCCTCGCGTGCATGTTCTGCCACGGCGAGCTGGTGCGGCTGAAGCCGTCGCCGCGCTACCTCACGCGCTTCTACCTGATGGTGTCGCTGGGCGGCGCGCTGGGCTCCGTGGTAGTCGGCATCCTGGCGCCGCTGCTGCTGCCGGCGGACTTCGAACTGGGCGGCGCGCTGGTTTTCTGCGCCCTGCTGTTGCTGTGGCAGGTGCGACGCGAACCGCCGGTCTACGGCGTGCTGGGTCTCGTGGCATTGCTGGTGACGATCGGCTGCAGCATCTGGGCCGTCACCGAGTTCTATCGCAGCACCATCGTCGTCAGCCGCAACTTCTATGGCGTGCTGCGCGTCCAGGAAGTGGGCAGCGGGGGTGAACTGCGGCGGCAGCTGATCCACGGCAACATCATGCACGGCAAGCAGTACCTGACGAAGGAATTGCAGACGCAGGCCACCAGCTACTACACGCCGGATTCGGGCATCGGCCGGCTGATCGAATCGCTGCATCCGCGCAAGGACCCGATCCGCGTGGGCGTCATCGGCCTCGGTGCAGGCACGCTGGCGGCCTATGGCAGCAAGGGGGACGTCTATCGCTTCTACGACATCAATCCGGGCATCCTCGACATCGCGAAGCGCGACTTCACGTACCTCGGCAGCAGTGACGCCACGATCGAACTTCCGCTCGGCGATGCGCGGCTGAAGCTCGACAGCGAGCCCTCGCAGCAGTTCGACGTGCTGGCGGTGGACGCGTTCTCGAGCGACGCCATTCCCGTGCACCTCATCACGAAGGAAGCGGTCGAAATCTACCTGAAGCACATGAAACCGGATGGCGTCATTGCCTTCCACGTCACCAACCGCTACCTCGACCTGGTGCCGGTGGTCGAAGGCATCGCCAATGCGCTCGGCCTGCACGCCGTGTGGGTCACCGATGCCGGTGGCGATCCGCTCGGCAATTCATCGAGCTGGGTGCTGATCGCGCGTGACCCGGTGCGTCTCAATCATCCGCGGATCGCGGAGGCCACCCTCGGGATCACGTCGCGCCGTGACTGGCGGGTCTGGACGGACGACTTCAACAATTTGCTGCAAGTGCTGAAGTGAACACCGTCCCGGGGACTCACGCCAGGATCGCGCTACCGGACGGCGCCGCCACCCGGGCCGACCCGGCGCACTATCGCGCGCTGGTGCATCCGGCAGGCTCGCGGCACATCGAAGTCATCGACCAGCGCGCATTGCCGCATGCGCTGCTGCGGGTGAAGATCACCGACGCCGAGGCCGCGGCACTCTCCATCCGGCGCATGTGGATTCGCGGCGCGCCGTTGATCGGCGCCGTGGGCGCCTACGGCCTCGCGCTGGCACTCGTCCGCGACGCCTCCGACGATGGTCTCGCGCGCGCGCATTCGTCGCTGGACGCGACCCGCCCCACGGCCGTCAACCTGCGCTGGGCGCTCGATCGCGTCCGTGCCTCGGTGTCGCCGCTGCCGGTCAATGCACGCGCGGATGCCGCCTGGGCCGAAGCCGATGTCATTGCTGCCGAGGACGTAGCCATCAACCACGCGATCGGCGAACACGGCGCGGCGATGCTGCGCAACATCGCGCAGCGCCGTCCCGGTGCCGTGCGCGTGATGACCCATTGCAACGCGGGCGCGCTCGCCACCTGCGGCTGGGGTACGGCCACCGCCGCCATCTTCCTCGCCCATGCCGAAGGGTTGCCGCTTGAAGTCTGGGTCAGCGAGACGCGTCCCCGCATGCAGGGGGCCAGCCTCACCGCGTGGGAACTGCACCAACGCGGCATCCCGCACACGCTCTTCCCCGACAGCGCCAGCGGATTGCTGATGCAGCGGGGCGATGTCGACCTCGTGTTCGTCGGCGCGGACCGCGTCGCGGCCAACGGCGATGTCTGCAACAAGATCGGCACCTACGACAAGGCACTGGCCGCGCGCGACAACAATGTCCCCTTCTATGTCGCATTGCCGTCACCCACGATCGACTGGCGCCTCGCCGACGGTAGCGGCATCCCCATCGAGACGCGCGACACCGACGAGGTGCTTACGGTGGCCGGCCGCGACGATTACGGACAGACGGTACGCGTAGCCATCGCGCCGCACGGCACGCGGGCGGTCAACTATGCGTTCGACGTGACCCCGGCGCGGCTTGTCACCGGCCTCGTGACTGAACGTGGCATCACGCGGGCATCGAAGGAATGGCTCGCCGCGATGTTTCCCGACCGCCCGCAATGACTGGTCCCGGCGAACATGCATTGCGCAACGGCGTGATCGCCACGGCGCGCGCCATGAACGCCGCCAACATCAACCGTGGCAAGTCGGGCAATGTCAGCGCGCGATGGCGCGGCGAGGGGTTCGATGGCTTCCTGGTGACGCCGACAGGCCTGCCCTATGCAGACACGGCCCCCGGCGATATCGTCGCGATCGCCCTCGACGGAACGTTCGTGGGCGCGCGGCTGCCGTCCTCCGAGTGGCGATTCCACCGCGACATCTACGCGCACCGGCAGGATGTAGCGGCCATCGTGCACACGCACTCGCCATTTGCCACCGCACTGGCGTGCCTGCGCCGCGGCATCCCGGCATTCCACTACATGGTGGCGGTGGCGGGCGGCAACGACATCCGATGCGCGCCTTACGCCACCTTCGGCACGCAGGCATTGTCCGACCGTGCCCTCGCGGCACTCGCGGACCGCAACGCGTGCCTACTGGCCAATCACGGGGTGATCGCGTGCGGCAGCTCCCTCGAACGCGCGCTGGCGCTGGCGGTGGAGGTCGAGAACCTCGCCGAGATGTACACGCGCGCGCTGCAGCTTGGAGAGCCGATCGTGCTGCCCGATGACGAGATGCGCATCGTGATCGAGAAGTTCGCCACCTACGGGCAACCCCGCTAACGCCGGCCGTTGCGCGACATTCGCTACGCCGTCGGCGGAAGTGTCCTGAGCACCACGGCAGCGAAGAGCTGGTCCACGCACTCGTCGACCGAAGCGGTGCCGCTTTCGAGTCGCAGCGCGGGGGCCTCGGGCGTCTCGTAGGGCGCATTGACGCCGGTGAATTCCGCAATCTCGCCGCGCCGGGCTCGCGCATACAGGCCCTTGGGATCGCGCAGCTCGCACGCTTCGGCGGATGCGGATACATGCACCTCGAAGAAGCTTTCAGGACCGATGATCCCCCCTGCCAACAGCCGGTCCTCGCGATACGGCGAGATCAGCGCGGCAATGACGATCAACCCGGCATCATTCATGAGCCGCGCCGCCTCCGCCACGCGGCGCACGTTTTCACGCCGGCCTTCGGGGGTAAAGCCGAGGTCGCGGGTCAATCCATGCCGCAGGTTGTCGCCATCGAGCACGAAAGCCGCGCGGCCGGCGTCGATCAGCCGGCGTTCCAGCGCATGGGCGAGCGTGGACTTGCCCGATCCCGGCAGTCCGGTCAGCCAGACCGTCAGCGGTGCCTGGCCCAGCAGCTGCGCACGCTCGGCGCTGGCCACCCGTCCCGGTTGGCGGAACACATTGCCGACCGGCCGCGATTCCGGCGACGATGCTGGTGCTGCCGCCTTGCGCTCGATGACCATGCCGGCGGCCACCGTGGCATTGGTATCGGGGTCGACGACGATGAAGCCCCCCGTGGCGCGGTTGCGGCGGTACTCATCGACGAACAGCGGCTCGAACAGCGTGAACCGCAACCGGCCGATTTCGTTCAGCTGCAGCTGCGTCATCACCTCCCGGTGCAGCGTATCGGGATTGACCCGATACACGACGTCCGTGCAGCTTGCCTTCACCGTCCTGGTCGTGTGTTTCAGCAGGTAGACGTGGCCCGGAACCAGCGTCGCGTCACTCATCCAGACCACCATCGCATCGAGCGTGCGCTCCACGCGCGGAATGTTGTTGGGATGCGCCAGCATGTCGCCTCGGCCGACGTCGATGTCGTCCGCCAGGCACAGCGTCACGGCCTGCGGCGGAAAAGCGTAGTCGCGATCGCCGTCGGCAGTGACGATGCGGGTAATCTGCGTGCGCATGCCCGAGGGCAGCACCACCACATCGTCGCCCACGCGTGCAACGCCGGACGCGATCGACCCGGCGTAGCCGCGGAAGTGCGCGTCGGGACGCACCGCGCGCTGCACGGGAAAGCGAAAGTCGATCAGGTTCGTGTCCCCGGCCACATAGGCAGCCTCGAGATGCGGCAGCAGCGGCAGGCCGTCGAACCATGGCGTGCGCGCACTGCGATGCACGACGTTGTCGCCCGCCAGCGCGCTGATCGGGATGAACGCGACGTCGGCGAACCGCAGCCGTGCGGCAAACGCGCCGTATTCCTCCCGGATCCGCTCGAACACGGCCTGGTCGAAATCGACGAGGTCCATCTTGTTGATGGCCACCACGATCCGCGGCACGCCAAGCAGCGAGACAATGAAGCCATGCCGCTTCGATTGCGTCTGGATGCCCTGGCTGGCATCGACCAGGATGATAGCCAGGTCCGCCGTCGACGCGCCCGTCGCCATGTTGCGCGTGTACTGCAGGTGACCCGGCGTGTCCGCAATGATGAAGCGTCGGCGCGGCGTGGCGAAGTAGCGGTAGGCCACGTCGATCGTGATGCCCTGCTCGCGCTCGGCGCGCAAGCCATCGGTGATCAGCGACAGGTCGATGGCCGTCGCGCCGGCCTTGGCCTTCGCCCGGAGCGCATCGAGTTGGTCCTCGTAGATGGCGCCGGCGTCGTGCAGCAGCCGGCCGATCAACGTGGACTTGCCGTCGTCGACGCTGCCGGCGGTCGTGATCCGCAGCAGGTCGGGCTCCCGCGCCATCGCGGCATCGAGCATGTTGGTGGGCCGCACCATCAGAAGTAGCCCTCGCGCTTCTTCTGTTCCATCGACCCGTCGCGGTCATGGTCGATCACGCGGGTCACGCGCTCGGAAAACCGGGTGACTTCCAGTTCGGCGATGATGTCGGCGACAGTGCGCGCGTTCGATTCCACGGCGCCAGTGCACGGATAGCAGCCAAGCGAGCGATACCGGATCAGCACCCGCTCCGTTGTTTCGCCGGGCATGAGGCGCGTCTTGCTGCCCACCGGCAGCAGTTGCCCGGCGCGGCGCACCACCTCGCGCTCCGCCGCGAAGTAAAGCGGCACGACCTCGATGTTCTCCGCGGCGATATAGCGCCACACGTCGAGCTCGGTCCAGTTCGACAGCGGGAAGACGCGAATGCTCTCGCCCGCGTGGATCCTCCCGTTGTACAGGTTCCAGAGTTCCGGCCGCTGGTTGCGGGGATCCCATTGCCCGTGGGCATCGCGGAATGAGTAGATGCGCTCCTTTGCACGCGAGCGTTCTTCCTCGCGGCGGGCACCACCGATCACGGCGTCGTAGCCACCGGCCTTCAACGCGTCGAGCAGCGCCTTGGTCTTGAGCAATCCGCAGCAGTTGACCGTCCCGATGTCCCAGGGGTTGGTGCCCGCAGCAATTGCGGCGTCGTTACCGAGTACGCGCAATTCCACGCCCATCTGCGCGCATACCCGGTCGCGGAACGCATACATTTCGGGAAACTTGAACGCGGTATCGATGTGCAGGAAGGGAAACGGGATCCGGCCAGGCGCAAAGGCCTTCTGGGCGAGCTTCAGCAACACCGAAGAGTCCTTGCCGATCGAATACATCACGACCGGCCGTGCGAACTCGGCCGCGACCTCGCGGAGGATATGAATGCTCTCCGCCTCGAGACGGCGCAGCACGGAGAGCGAGTAGTTGTCGGATGTCATGGCAATGCCTGCGTGCGGTCCGAAAGTTTAGCGTGGATCGATGCGCGTGTTGGTCACGCCACGCATTCCGATGGGC
>JANNNM010000630.1:0-1226 GCA_031398535.1 Betaproteobacteria bacterium
CTGCTGCGGAAGCACCGGTTGGTGGAGGGGCTCGTCCATGAGCAGCTGGAGCACGCGCCGGTAGGCGATCACGAGGGCCGCGGCGAGCTCGTCGAGAGCCTCGTCACCAAGCAGAACAAGGCGCAGCTCCAGCGCAAGCTCGACCGCCTCCACCCCGCCGACATCGCCTACGTCCTCGAGGCGCTGCCGCTCGACGAGCGCCTGTACATCTGGGACCTGGTCCGCGCCGGCCGCGACGGCGAGATCCTGATCGAGGTCTCCGACGCGGTCCGCGAGTCACTGATCTCGTCGATGGACACCGAAGAGCTGGTGGCCGCCGCCGAGACGCTCGACGCCGAGGAAATCGCCGAACTCGCGCCCGACCTCCCGCAGGAGGTGATGGACGATGTGTTCTCCAGCCTGCCGGTGGAGGAGCGCGAACAGTTGCGTGCCGCGATGTCCTTCGAGGACGACATGGTCGGCGCGCTGATGGATTTCGAGGACGTGCAGGTGCGCCCCGACGTCACGCTCGAAGTGGTGCTGCGTTATCTCCGCCGCTTCGATGAACTGCCGTCGCAGACCGACCAGATCTTCGTCGTCGACCGCGAGGAGAAGCTGCTGGGCGTGCTGCCGGTCAACAAGCTGATCGTGTCCCAGCCCGACGCGCTGGTGGCCGACGTGATGCAGCCGCCGGTGGTGAAGCTGCAGCAGCACGAGAAGGCCGACGACGCGGCCTCGGCGTTCGAGCGCTACGACCTCATCTCCGCGCCGGTGGTGGATACCAACGACAAGCTGGTGGGCCGCGTCACCGTCGACGAGATCCTCGACTTCGTCCGCGAGCAGGGCGAGGAGGACATGCTGGCGCAGGCCGGCCTGCGCGAGGAGGAAGACGTCTTCGCGTCGGTGTGGAAGTCGTTCCAGAACCGCTGGACGTGGCTCGCCGTGAATCTCGTCACGGCGTTCATCGCGTCACGGGTGATCGGCGTCTTCGAGAGCTCCATCTCCAAGCTGGTCGCGCTCGCGGCGCTGATGCCGATCGTCGCGGGCATCGGCGGCAATTCCGGCAACCAGACGATCACGATGATCGTGCGCGCCGTGGCGCTCGGACAGGTGACGCGCGAGCACGCGCAAAAACTCTTCCGCAAGGAAATCATCGTCGCGAGGATCATGACGAGCCCGAGTCCGATGTCCCGATACAGCACCATCGCGACCACGCCCATCACGCCGCCCCACACGAGGCCGTTGAT
>JANNNM010000674.1:0-1624 GCA_031398535.1 Betaproteobacteria bacterium
CTGCTGCGCAACAAGGAGGCCGTCTCCACGCTCGAATCGCTGACCACGGGCACGTTCCAGACCGTGATCGGCGAAACGGACAAGCTGGCCGTGAAGAACGTCCGCCGCATCCTCGCGTGCTCCGGCAAGGTCTACTACGACCTGCTGGCGTATCGCCGCGAGAAGAAGATCGAGGACATCGCGATCATCCGGCTGGAGCAGCAGTATCCGTTCCCGCACGACGCCTTCATGGCCGAGGTGGCACGCTTCCCGAATGCCACCGAAGTGGTGTGGGTGCAGGAAGAGCCGCAGAATCAGGGCGCGTGGTACCGGTTGCGTGCCTATCTGCGCGGTGACATCGCCGACAAGCAGGTGCTGGCGTACGCGGGTCGCGAGATCTCCGCGTCGACGGCGGTCGGCTATGCCACCAAGCACAACGCGGAGCAAAAACAGCTGGTCGAGGATGCATTCGCGACCACCCTCAAATCGGGCGAAATGGTCGTAGCCCACTGACATCGTGCGGGCGCGTACCGTTCGCGCGCCCGGTTGAAGGCAGACAAGTCATGCGTATCGAAGTCAAAGTCCCCCAGCTCCCGGAGTCCGTGGCCGAGGCCACGCTCGTCAGCTGGCACAAGAAGGCCGGCGACGCGGTCGCCCGCGACGAAAACCTGATCGACGTCGAGACCGACAAGGTGGTGCTCGAGTTGCCCGCGCCAGCCGATGGCGTGATCGTCGAACTGGTCCGCGCCGATGGCGCCACCGTCACGTCCAATGAAGTGATCGCGATCATCGACACCGAGGCCAAGGGCACGGCTGCGGTCGCGGCGAAGACGGCGGCACCGGCACCTGCGGCGGCACCGGCCCCGGCGGCCCCATCCACGCCAGCTCCGGCCACGCCCGCTGCGGCCGGTACCGCATTGCCCGCCGCACGCAAGATGCTGGCCGAGGGTGCCGTGGACCCCGCGTCGGTCACCGGCACCGGCCGGGGCGGACGCATCACCAAGGGCGACGTGATCGAGGCCGTGGAAGCCAAGGCCGCACCCGCCGCCACGCCGGTGGCCGCCAAGGCACCTGCAGCGCCGATGATCGCGCGCAGCGGCACCCACGAAACGCGCCCCGAGCAACGCGTGCCGATGTCGCGGCTGCGCCAGCGCGTGGCCGAGCGGCTCGTGCAATCGCAGTCCACCGCGGCCATCCTCACGACGTTCAACGAAGTGAACATGCAGCCGGTGATCGACCTGCGCAACCGGCACAAGGAACGCTTCGAGAAGGAGCACGGCGTGAAGCTCGGCTTCATGAGCTTCTTCGTCAAGGCGGCCGTGCATGCGCTGAAGAAATACCCGCTGGTCAATGCGTCGATCGATGGCACCGACATCGTCTATCACGGCTACTACGACATCGGCATCGCGGTGGGCAGCCCGCGCGGCCTCGTCGTGCCCATCCTGCGCGACGCGGACCAGATGTCGATCGCCGACATCGAGAAGCAGATCGCTGAATTCGGCAAGCGCGCGCAGGACGGCAAGCTCACCGTCGAGGAATTGACGGGCGGCACGTACACGATCAGCAACGGCGGCGTGTTCGGATCGATGCTCTCCACGCCCATCATCAATCCGCCGCAGTCGGCCATCCTCGGCGTGCACGCGAC
>JANNNM010000694.1:0-1221 GCA_031398535.1 Betaproteobacteria bacterium
TACCCGGCGAAGACATTGGGACCGCGCACCTCGACGCTGCCGATGGCAGCATCAGCGTCGGCACCCGTGACGATCCGGACCTCGACGCCGGGCAACGGCTTGCCCACCGTGCCGCCGACGCGCGCGCCGAGCAGCGGGTTCGACGTGATCATGCCGGTCTCGGTCATCCCGTAGCGTTCGAGTACGGCGACGCCGGTATGCGCCTCGAATGCGGCAAAGGTCTCCGCGAGCAGGGGTGCCGACCCGGACACGAAGAGCCGCACGCCGGCCGCCACCTCGCGCGTGAACGAAGGCTCCGTCAGCAGCCGCGTGTAGAACGTGGGCACGCCCATCATCACGGTCGCCCGGGGCAGCAGCGACGCCACCTCGCGCGCGTCGAACTTCGCGAGCCACAGCATCCGCGCGCCCGCCAGCAGAACGCAATGAATGGCGACGAACAAGCCATGCACGTGATAGATGGGCAACGCATGCAGCAGCACGTCGCCGCGCGTGAAGCCCCATTCCTCCACCAGCGCGATCGCATTGGACGCGAGGTTGCGGTGGGTCAGCATCGCGCCCTTTGACCGGCCCGTTGTACCCGACGTGTAGAGGATGGCAGCCAGGTCGTCCGGCGCGGAGTGCACGGTGTCGAAGGTTCCGTCGTGCACCCGGGCGCGCTCGTCCAGTTCGTCGAGCGTCAGCACCGTCGCCGTCCCCGCCAGCGTGACCACGACGCCCAGCTGCGCGTTGTTGCACACGATCACCGTCGGCTCCGCGTCGGTGAAGAAATAGTGGAGCTCGGCCTTCTGGTACCCGGTGTTGAGCGGCAGGTAGACGAGGCCGGCGCGCAGGCACGCTAGGTAGAGCGCCAGCACGCGCGGGTCCTTGTCGACCTGCGCGGCGACGCGATCGCCCACCTTGCAGCCGGCGGCCAGCAACGCATGGGCGTAGCGCGCCGAGGTTGCCGCGATGTCGTCGTAGTGGATGACCGGCCCGTTGGGGATCACCAGCAATGGCTGCTCGGTGCCGTCGGGAAAATGACGCGCGAAAAGGGCGTAGAGGTTGGCGTTCATCGGGTCGATTTCATTCCTGCGGCAAACACGCGCGCAACTTCCTCGGCGCGTGCTTCCAGTAGCGATGCGGCCCCGGCGATGCAGGCATCGAGCGTCGCGGGCCCATGGGGCAGCCCGAAGCAGCCCGTGAAGTGCTCGCGCAATGCCGGCAGCGCGCGCGCATCGATGG
>JANNNM010000733.1:0-1519 GCA_031398535.1 Betaproteobacteria bacterium
CAATGGTGCGCAGGCGTTTGTGCGCCTGCTGATGCTGCAGCGGCAGCGCGACCAGCTTGCCGGCCTCAACACCGGCGGCTTCGTGTCCGGCTATCGCGGATCACCGCTCGGCGCGCTCGACCAGTCGCTGTGGAAGGCGCAGAAGTATCTCGACCGCGCCAACATCAAGTTCCAACCGGGACTGAATGAAGACCTGGCCGCCACCTCCATCTGGGGCACGCAGCAACTCAATCTGCACAAGGACGCGAAGGTCGATGGCGTCTTTGCGATGTGGTACGGCAAGGGTCCCGGCGTCGACCGCTGCGGCGACGTGTTCAAGCACGCCAACATGGCGGGCACCTCGAAGCACGGCGGCGTCTTGGTGCTGGCGGGGGACGATCACGCGGCCAAGTCGTCGACGGTGCCGCATCAGTCGGACCACATGTTCTCCGCGGCAATGATGCCGGTGCTCTACCCGTCGTCCGTGCAGGAGATCCTCGACCTCGGCCTGCACGGCTGGGCGATGTCGCGCTACTCCGGCTGCTGGGTGGGCTTCAAGTGCGTGGCCGATACGGTGGAAAGTTCGTCGTCCGTTTACGTGGATCCCGCGCGCACGCAGATCATCATCCCCGATGATTTCCCGCTGCCCCCCGATGGCGTGTCCATCCGCTGGCCCGATGGCTTCCTCGACACCGAAGCCCGGATGCAGGACTACAAGATCTACGCGGCGCTGCACTACGCGCGCGTGAACAAGCTGAACAAGGTGGTGATCGATTCGCCCAAGCCGCGTTTGGGCATTGCCACGTCCGGCAAGAGCTACCAGGACGTGCGGCAGGCGCTGGAAGACCTCGGCATCACGGAGGCCGACGCCGCCGACATGGGCCTGCGCGTGTTCAAGGTGGCGATGCCGTGGCCGCTGGAGCCCGAGAGCGTGCGCCAGTTCGCCGAAGGCCTCGAAGAAATCCTCGTCGTCGAGGAAAAGCGGCAGGTCGTCGAATACCAGCTGAAGGAACAGCTCTACAACTGGCGCGACGACATGCGCCCGCGCGTGATCGGCAAGTTCGACGAAAAGGGCGAATGGGTGCGCCCGCACGGCGACTGGCTGCTACCCGCGAAGGGCGAGCTCACGCCCGCGATGATCGCGCGCGTGATCGCCAAGCGCATCGAGCGCCTGGACCTGCATCCGCGCACGATGGACAAGATCCGCGCGCGCGTGGAGTGGATCAACGCCAAGGAAGCCGCGCTGGAGAAGCCCGGCAGCGGCCTCGTGCGCCAGCCCTACTTCTGCGCCGGCTGCCCGCACAATTCGTCCACCAAGCTGCCGGACGGCAGCCGCGCCACTGCGGGCATCGGCTGCCACGTGATGGCCATCTGGATGGACCGCAACACGTCCGAGTTCACGCACATGGGCGGCGAAGGCGTGCCCTGGATCGGCCAGGCGCCGTTCACTGACGAGAAGCACATCTTCGCCAACCTGGGTGACGGCACCTATTATCACAGCGGAATTCTCGCCATTCGCGCCGCGGTGGCCGCGGAAGTG
>JANNNM010000749.1:0-4046 GCA_031398535.1 Betaproteobacteria bacterium
AACCCCCGCACCCGCGGCAGCGCCAGCCCAAGCGTTGACCTGGAACTTTGCGGCGGCCCAACCCGCGACGGCCGCGGCCTGGAAGGCCGAAGTCGGTCGGCTGACCTTCGACAACGGCGAGACGCGGATGCAACCGGACCGCAACCGGCGCGTGGTTCTGCTTTCGCCGCCGATGTTGCCGGATGCAGTGCGCAATGCAGAACAATTCGTGCTCGGCGTGCCGGGCACGGGCTTGGAGCGCATGCGCATCAAGGCGCGGCGCGACGCGCGAGGCGGGTGGATCACCATCGTCGATGCCAGCGGCACGGCGCTGCGCGAAACACCGGAAGGCTACGTGGTGAAGCGCCGCGCCGGCGCCCGCGATGCCCCCATCGAGCGCCTGCGCTTCGAGTTCGACTTCCGCACCACCAACCCGCGCGTTCTGCAGCGCATCGCGGCGCAGTAGTCGAGCCGCCCCGCCTTCATGGCGGCGGGAGCGCGCTCCACGTGGCATCGGGATTGAACCGGGTCATGGCCCCGGCGATGGCCGCCGAATCCGCGCCGAGGTTCTTCTGGTAGACCACGCCGTCGTGGTTCACCATGAATGACATCACGCCGGTCTCGCCATAGCGCGCGGGCCAGGCCACCATTGCGAAGCCATTGTCGAGCCGGCCCCGGCTCTGGTAACTGCGCGCGCCTCCGTTGGCAGCTGCGCCCTGCGCCGTGAGGATCCTGAACCGGTAACCGTGATAGCCGTCCTTGATGTCGCGCGTGTCGAATAGGGGGCCGGCCGGGCTCGGCGGTGCGCCTTCCGCCGTCGGCCAGTAGAGGCCGTCCTGCCGGCCCGGCGTGCTCACGAAACGGCGCGCGTATTCGAGGACGCCATCGCCGTTGCGATCCTGCTCGGCGTATTCGCCCTGCGCATCGTAGAACGCGAGGGCTGCCTTGATTGCTGCAAGTTCGTTACGGCCGATGCGGCGGATGCGCATGGCCTCGGCGCCGGCGCGCACATCGAAGGCCCAGCCGTCCACACGGCGCGCAATCGGGATCGGCAGCGTCCAGCCATCGTTCAACACCAGGTGGGCGGTCGTGTCGGCGCGATCAATGCGTCTGCCTCTGGCCCACGCCGCCAGGAAATCGGTGCGGTCCTCCTCCGAGATCGCGTCGAGCGGCATCAGCCGGCGATAGTCCGCGCCCAGCACCATGCGAACTGCAGCGTCATCGTGGCGCGCCAGGCCATCGACCAGCGCATCGACCGCGGCTTCCGGGGTGGGGAATATCTTCTGCGCGAATGAAGGCGCAGTGCACATCAGCGCGACGGCGAACAGCAGCGCCGCACCACGAAGGTGGCGGCCGGGTGCAGATGTCGCTGATCGCCGCGCAAGCATCCTGTTCATCGCCGCCTCGCCGCAGCTGCCGCTGCCGCACCGGAATTGCCGCGCTGACCGCCACCCGCGGCGGGGCGCTGCACATTGCCGCCCCCCGCGGGCCGCTGCTGCATGGCCTGCCTGCTGGCCGTGCCACGGTCGATCTGCTGGCGCGTCTGCGCCGCATTGCCCGCGTTGCGAACCGCGTTGTCGCGGTTGATGGACGCCGCGCTGCTGCTACGATTCTGCAGTTGGGAACGGTCCACGTTGCCCGCGCGGCTCTGAACCTGCGAGCGGTCGACGCTCCCCGCGCGGTTCTGCACCTGCGACCGATCCACGCTGCCGGCGCGATTCTGAATCTGCGACCGATCCACATTGCCCGCGCGATCCTGCAGCTGCGCGCGATCGACGTTGCCCGCTCGATTCTGCAGATCCGCGCGATCGACATTGCCCGCGCGGTTCTGGACCTGGCCACGGTCGACCGCACCGGCTCGATCCCGCAGGTTGTCGGCAGCGCCGGGCCGCTGCGGCAGCTGGCTGCGATCGATGTCGCGCAATGCATTGCGGTCTATGTTCTGCTCGCCCACGCGATTGGTCAGCTCGGCACGCGCGCGATCACGCTGCTCCACGCGCCCGCGGTACTCCTCGCGCTGGCGGGCATCGCCCGCCCGCTGCTGCATGCGGTCGCGCGTGGCCGCGTCACGATAGGGCACGCCATGGCGGTTGCGAACGTCATGCCGCCAGCTCACGTCACGGTCGCGCGAATCGATGCGGCGATTGACGTTGATGTTGTTCCATTGGTTGACGTTGATGTTGACATCGCGTCGCCGCCAATCGACACCGCCCCACATGGCATTCGAAACGCCGATCCCCACGCCCCACCAGATGCCTGCACTGACCGCCGAGTTCCAGCCCCAGCCCCAGCGCGGTCCGGGCGGAAAGAAGAACGGCGGGAAGGCCGGATGCCACCACGGGCCAAAGGCCCAGACGGGGTTGTAGACCGGCACGAACACGACCTGCGGATTGGTAGGCGCGATGGTGATGATCTGCACCGGCGGAGGCGGCGCATTCACCACGATGACCTGCGGTGGCGGCGGCGCGGCTTCGACGGACACCACTTGTTGCGCATTGGAGGCAAGGTTGCCAGCCTCCTTCGCCCGGGCGCGCAGGAATTGCACCGAGTCCATCACCGCGCCGGGGTCGGCAAGAAACGCGTCGCCGATATCGCGTACCCATTCAGGTTTCTCGCCCAGCATCGCAAGCACCTGCGGGAACGCCACCAGCGACTGCACGCTCGGATCCCACGGCTCGCCCTGCACGGCCTTAACCGCAGCGTCGCCTTCGAGGCTGCGATGCGCAAAGGCCCACTCGACCGCAAGCGCGACATCCGACGGGTAGGTGGCGGCCATCAGGACCTGCGCCAGCAGCGCATCCGGAAAGAGCGCAATGGGCGCCAGCATCTGGTCGAGCTGCGCCGCGGTGAACGGTGCAGGTACCGCAGCCCGTACGGGGCTGATGGCCAGCAGGCACACCGCGGCGAACGCAGCGGCCAAGCGAAGTAAACGTGATTGCATGAGCACGTCAGATTGAACTGCAGCGCGCATTCGCGCAAGGACAGTGTGGCGATACCGCGATAACCGGTCGCCATGCCATGGACCGGCAGGAAGCGGCAATGACAAAGCCCGGCGCAAGGCCGGGCTTTGTCGTTGCAGCATGTCGCGCACTACGTTGCGCGACGGATTGCGGTTACATGTCCATGTCGCCCATGCCACCCATGCCGCCCATGCCGCCGCCACCACCGCCACCGCCCTTGTCGTCCTTGGGCAGTTCCGCGACCATGGCTTCGGTCGTCAACAGCAGCGAGGCCACCGATGCCGCATTTTGCAGCGCGAAGCGCGTGACCTTGGTCGGGTCCACGACACCCATTTCAACCAGGTCGCCGTATTCGCCGGTCTGGGCGTTGAAGCCGTAGTTGCCCTTGCCTTCGACGACCTTGTTCACGACCACCGACGGCTCGTCACCGGCGTTCTGCACGATCTGGCGCAGCGGCTCTTCAATCGCACGCAGCACGATCTTGATGCCGGCGTCCTGGTCGGCGTTGTCGCCCTTCAGGCCCTTGAGGTTGGTGCGGGCACGCAGGTAAGCGACGCCACCACCGGCCACGATGCCTTCTTCGACGGCCGCACGCGTGGCGTGCAGCGCATCTTCGACACGCGCCTTCTTTTCCTTCATCTCGACTTCGGTGGCTGCGCCGACCTTGATGACCGCGACACCGCCGGCCAGCTTGGCAACACGTTCCTGCAGCTTTTCCTTGTCGTAGTCGCTCGTCGCGTCTTCAACCTGCTTGCGGATGTTCTTGACGCGCGCTTCGATGGCGGCCTTTTCGCCGGCACCGTCGATGATCGTCGTGTCTTCCTTGCCCACTTCGACCTTCTTCGCGCGGCCGAGATCCTTCAGCGTGGCGTTCTCGAGCTTGAGACCGAGTTCTTCCGCGATGACCGTGCCGCCCGTGAGGATGGCGATGTCTTCGAGCATCGACTTGCGGCGGTCGCCGAAGCCCGGCGCCTTGACGGCGGTGGTCTTGAGGATGCCGCGGATGTTGTTGACGACCAGTGTGGCAAGAGCTTCGCCATCGACGTCTTCGGCGATGATGAGGAGCGGCTTGCCGGCCTTGGCCACCTGCTCCAGCAACGGCAGCAG
>JANNNM010000756.1:0-1026 GCA_031398535.1 Betaproteobacteria bacterium
ACCTGGCCCGGCAGGTGCTGAACGAAAGCAACGCGTTGCTGCCGCCGTTCACCAAGGCGGGCGTCACGCTGCAACGCGGCCCGGAGGCCGGCCTCGCGTTCTTCGCGTACTTCAATTTCAACGACACGGTGGTCGGCAGCAACGCGCCGGAGAAGATCGCGCTGCGCCGCGCGATCCTGATGGGCTACAACCCCGCCGAGCTGGTCCAGGTGGGCCTGCAGGGCCAGGGCACGCCCGCCACGCAACCGATCCCGCCACCCGTGCCGGGGCACGTGTCCGGCTTGAAGTCCAGCACGCCCTTCGACCCGGCGCTGGCACGCCAGCTGCTGGACAAGTTCGGCTACAAGGACCGCGACGGCGACGGTTTCCGCGAGCTGCCCGATGGCAAGCCGCTGCTGCTCACGATGGGCTCGGCGCCCACCGGCGAGAACCGCATCCGCGACGAGCTGTGGCTGAAGAACATGAAGGAGATCGGCATCCGCATCGACTTCCTGCGCCAGAAGTGGCCCGACCTCCTCAAGATGTCGCGCGCGGGCCAGTTGCAGATGTGGCAACTGGGCTGGTCGGCCGACATCGCGGAATCGTTCATGCAGCTGGCCTACGGCCCCACGGCCGGCGAGATCAATCTCGGCCGCTTCAAGAATGCCGAGTATGACGAGCTCTTCAACCAGAGCCGGCGTGAGAAGAACGACAGCGAGCGGGACAAGCTGTACGCGAAGATGACGGGCATCATCGCCGCCTATGCGCCGATCGGCGGCGGCATCTACCGGATCGAGAACACGATCGCGCAGCCGTGGGTGCAGGGCTACAAGAAGAGCGCCTTCAGCCAGCAGGGTTGGCGGTATCTCGACATCGACACCGCAAAACTCAAACGCCCGTAACAAAGTAACAAAGGGGTCAGGGTCAGTTAAACAAAGGGGTCAGGGTCGAATTGATTTGCAGGGTGCCTTTGCCGCTTCCTACGCTATTGCCCAATCAATTCGACCCTGACCCCTTTGTTTTACTGACCTTGACCCCTTTGTTACG
>JANNNM010000835.1:0-8334 GCA_031398535.1 Betaproteobacteria bacterium
AGTTCGCTCGAGAACGACTGCTTGTCCAGCACTTCGGTGATGAACCACGCGTCCTCCGCGTAGCGCGCCCGGAGCCACGCGACATACGCGCGGATGATCTGTGCAAAAGCGTCGTAGTCCTGCGGGCCCGAGACTTCGCGGATGAGCGCGCTCACCCGGCACCCAGGTTCGCCACGCGTGCCGTTTCGGCCAACCATGCCGACGCTTCCTCTTCGGTGGGGTAGACATCGCAGATCAGCCCGAATTGCTGCGCGACCTTCGTGCCGAATTTGCGGGGATGGATGTAGGCCGCAGACACCACCAGAACAACAATCACCGTGCCTTTGGCCGCGTGCGCCCAGTCCTCGACCATCAGGAAGCGATCCACCAGCGTGGGCATGGGAAGGTCGACGAAGCCCGTCGCATCGATCAGCAACGTGGTCACGCCTCCCGCGCGGCAAAGCGCGATGGCGCGCGAAATGAGGTCCACCGCCTCGACCAGCGAATGCTTGCCACGGGGCCGGTAGGTGCCGGCATCGTTGTGAAAATCCAGGAATTCGAGCGTATTCACCATGGCTGCCGATCAGGCAAATCGTTGGAGGAAGACCTTAACATGTTGTAAAGAATGAAGAAAATAGCAAAGTCGGCATCTGTCACCAAAAGTCACGTTCGTGTCACCGGCGTGTCACACGCGCTCCGCAGAATGCGTCATGTCGAAATTCATCCCACAAGGATATTCCATGATCCGCAACACGATGTTCCGTGCCTTTTTCGCGGCCGCTGCGCTGTCGTTCGGCGTGCAAGCGCATGCCGCCGACATCACGGGCGCTGGCGCCACCTTCCCGTACCCGATCTACGCCAAGTGGGCCGACGCTTACAAGAAGTCGACCGGGGTCGGCATGAATTATCAATCGATTGGTTCGGGCGGTGGTATCGCCCAGATCAAGGCCAAGACCGTCGACTTCGGTGCCTCCGACATGCCGCTCAAGGCCGAGGACCTGCAGACGTCCGGCCTGATGCAGTTCCCTGCCATCATCGGCGGCGTGGTCCCCGTGTTGAACGTCGAGGGCATTCCTGCCGGACAACTCAAGCTGACGGGTACTGTGCTGTCCGACATCTACCTCGGCAAGATCAAGTCATGGAACGACAAGGCGATCGCCGACCTCAATCCCGGCATGAAGCTGCCCGCTGACCCCATCACGGTGGTGCGTCGTTCTGACGGGTCGGGAACCACGTTCCTGTGGACGGATTACCTGTCGAAGATCAGCCCCGAATGGAAGTCCAAGGTCGGTGCCAGCACCGCCGTGGCCTGGCCGGAAGGCGTGGGCGGCAAAGGCAATGAAGGGGTGGCCGCCTATGTACAGCGGATCAAGGGCTCGATCGGTTACGTTGAATACGCCTACGCCAAGAAGAACAAGATGAATCACGCCCAGGTCCAGAATCGGGATGGCGTGTTCGTGTCACCCGATGACTCGGCATTCCAGGCCGCCGCAGTGGGCGCGGATTGGAAGGGAACGCCCGGCTTCGGTGCAGTCCTGACCGACCAACCCGGCAAGGCTACCTGGCCGATTTCCGGTGCCAGCTTCATCCTGATGCAGACGAAGCAGGACAAGCCGCAGAACGCCGCGGAAGTCCTCAAATTCTTCGACTGGTCCTTCAAGAACGGCCAGAAGATGGCCGAAGAGCTCGACTACGTGCCGCTGCCGGAACCGCTGGTAAAGCAGATCGCGGATGCCTGGAAGTCGCAACTGAAAGATGGCGCCGGCAAGGCCGTCTGGAACTGATCATTCGAGAATGCTGGAGCTGGTCTTCGCGCTCCAGTCGCAAAAACGGTGAAGACGTGTCCGAGTCTCCACCACTCACCGGCCGCGAAACCGCTTTCGCGGCCGGTTTTTGCTTGAGGGGATAATATGACGGCCTCAACCGCGTCATCGTCGATGTCGCTTCCAATGGGTAGCGTCAGCATGCAGAAGGCGAAACACGATCCGGACCCATCCGCGCCGCGCAGCGCGGCAGGTCAGTGGCAGGACTGGCTGTTCGAGCACACGACGATGTTTTTTGCGTTGTCCGTGCTGCTGACGCTTGTGGCGATTGTCGTTGCCCTGACCTACGCCGCGATGCCGGCGATCCAGAAGTTCGGATTCACGTTCTTCTACACTAATGTATGGAACCCCGTGACCAGCGACTTCGGCGCACTGGCGCCGATTTATGGAACGCTGGTGACCTCCGTGATCGCCCTGCTGATCGGCGTACCGGTCAGCTTCGGCATCGCCATATTCCTGACCGAGATGTGCCCGGCGTCGCTGAAGCGCCCACTGGGAACGGCAGTGGAGTTGCTCGCAGCAATTCCCTCGATCATCTATGGCATGTGGGGCCTGTTCGTATTCGCTCCGTTCTTCGGCGACTACATCCAACCCGCACTACAAGCGACTTTCGGGGATCTGTGGATCCTGGGGCCCTTGTTCCAGGGCGCGCCGAATGGCATCGGGATGCTTTCGGCGGGATTCATCCTTTCGATCATGGTCATCCCGTTCATCGCGTCGGTGATGCGCGACGTCTTCGAAATTGTTCCCCCCGTGCTCAAGGAGTCGGCGTACGGCATCGGGGCGACCACGTGGGAGGTCGTGTGGAACATCGTGCTGCCCTACACCAAGGTGGGCGTGATCGGCGGCATCATGCTCGGGTTGGGCCGCGCGCTGGGCGAGACCATGGCCGTGACCTTCGTCATCGGCAACGCCTACAAGATCAGCGCGTCGTTGTTCGAGCCGGGCAACTCCATTGCGTCGGCATTGGCCAACGAATTCAACGAGGCCGCGGATCCGGTGCACCGCGCGTCGCTGATAGCGCTGGGGCTCGTCCTGTTTGTTCTTACCCTGATCGTGCTTACGCTCTCGCGGCTGCTCATTGCACAGCTTGCCAAGGGCGAAGGCAAGAAGACCTGACGGGACTGACTCATGACCGCTCTCTATCGCAAGCGCCTGCTCATCAACCGGTTCAACCTGGTGATGTCGCTGGCCACCATGGCATTCGGTATGGTGTTCCTATTCTGGATCCTGTTCGTGCTGTTCAAGAACGGACTCAGTTCCTTCAACCTGACCATGTTCACCGAGATGACTCCTCCGCCCGGGTCGGCTGGCGGGCTGCTCAATGCGATTGCTGGCAGTCTGGTGATCGTGGCTGTGGCGACATTGATCAGCACGCCGGTCGGCATTCTCGCGGGAATCTACCTTGCCGAGTTTGGCAAGGATGGCTGGATTGCCCGTTCGACGCGTTTCATCAATGACATCCTGCTCTCGGCACCGTCGATTGTCATCGGACTCTTCATCTACACCATCTACGTCGCGAGGGTCGAACACTTCTCGGGGTGGGCGGGGTCATTTGCGCTCGCCTTGATTGCCATCCCGGTGGTGGTGCGAACCACGGAGAACATGCTGATGCTGGTTCCCAGCAGCTTGCGCGAGGCAGCCGTTGCGCTGGGAGCGCCGATGTGGAAGGTGATCATGATGGTCACCCTGAAGGCGGTACGGGCGGGCGTCATTACCGGGGTACTGCTGGCCGTGGCGCGCGTGTCGGGGGAAACCGCGCCGCTGCTGTTCACTGCTCTCAACAACCAGTTCTGGAGCAGCGATATGAATGGCCCGATGGCAAATCTGCCGGTGGTCATCTTCCAGTTCGCGCTGAGCCCGTTCGACGACTGGAAAACGCTGGCGTGGGCGGGCGCGTTGCTCATCACGTTGACGGTACTGCTGCTCAACATACTTGCCCGCTCGGTGTTCCGGCAGGCTTCAGTACGATAGGGAAACGCACGATGAACTCACAAGCTACGATGGTTGCGCGGCCGCAGGTCGCCGCATCCAACCTGCCGCCGTCGGCGCCGAAGATGACGATCAAGGGCCTCGATTTCTTCTATGGCAAGTTCCAGGGACTGAAGAACATCAACCTCGAGATCGCCGAAAAGCGCGTCACTGCGTTCATCGGCCCGTCCGGCTGCGGCAAGTCAACACTCCTGCGCACGCTGAATCGCATGTATTCGCTGTATCCGGGGCAACGGGCGGTCGGCCAGATCCAGTTCAATGGCCAGAATGTCCTCGAGGCCGGCACCGATCTCAACATGCTTCGCGCCAAGGTCGGCATGGTGTTCCAGAAGCCCACGCCATTCCCGATGTCCATCTATGACAACATCGCTTTCGGAGTGCGGTTGTACGAAAATCTCGGCAAGCGCGATATGGACGAGCGTGTCGAATGGGCGCTCGCGAAGTCCGCGATGTGGGAGGAAGCGAAGGACAAGCTCGGCCAAAGCGGCATGGCACTTTCCGGTGGCCAGCAGCAGCGCCTTTGCATCGCACGTGCCGTGGCCGTCAAGCCCGACGTCCTGCTGCTCGACGAACCGACATCCGCCCTCGATCCGATCTCGACCGCAAAGATCGAGGAGCTGATCACCGAACTGAAGTCCGACTACACGATCGCGATCGTCACGCATAACATGCAGCAGGCGGCGCGCGTTTCCGATTTCACGGCCTACATGTACCTGGGCGAGTTGGTCGAGTTCGGCGAGACCGACCAGATCTTCCTGAAGCCCAAGCGCAAGGAAACCGAGGACTACATCACCGGCCGTTTTGGCTGACCTGGCACACGCCCGGAGAATGCAATGACCGTACATACGCACAAGCAGTTCGACACCGAGATGGAGGCCATCCGCAGCGGCGTGCTGTCGATGGGTGGCCTCGTCGAAACGCAGTTGTCGCGCGCGATCGCGCTGCTGGAGGCCGACGAGAACAGCGCGTTGCTCGACCATGTGGGCGCGGACGAGCAGCTCATCAACCAGATGCAGATCGACATGGACCAGCAGTGCAGCCAGATCATCGCCAAGCGGCAACCGGCGGCGATCGACCTGCGGATGGTTCTCACCGTCACCAAAATCGTCAATGATCTCGAACGCGTCGGTGACGAGACGAAAAAGGTCGCCTACAAGGCTTCCGAGGCGTCTGGCCATCGTCGGCTGGGGCAGATGCGCTCCTTCGATGTGGCGCGATCGGCGGAGCGCGCGCGCACCATGGTGCAATTGGCGCTCGATGCGTTCGCGCGCCTCGATGCGATGGCGGCAGCGCAGGTTATCGATCTCGACGCGGAATTGGACGCTGCGTTTTCGTCCACGATGCGCCAGCTGATCAGTTACATGATGGAAGATCCGCGCACCATCTCGCCCGCGCTCGAAATCGTGTTCATCGCCAAGTCGATCGAGCGCATCGGCGACCATGCGAAAAATATTGCCGAAGCCGTCGTGCAACTCGTCATGGGCAAGGATGTGCGGCACGCCACTGCCGAGCAGATCCGCGCTGAGGTTGCGGAAGAATGAGTGCCGTCGTGCCAGCCGCAGGCGTGGCGGCCCCATGACCCCGTCTATCATGGTGGTGGAGGACGAGCCGGCGATCCTCGAATTGCTGAAGGTCAACCTCATCGACGCGGGCTACGAGGTACGCGCGGCAGCCGATGCCGAGACCGCGATCCTGATGTTGAAGGATTCGCTGCCCGACCTCCTGCTGCTCGACTGGATGCTGCCTGGCCTCTCCGGCCTCGCATTCGCGAAGCAGTTGCGCGCGGATGCACGCACCAAGGAGCTGCCGGTGATCATGGTGACGGCGCGCACCGACGAGGCCGATCGCGTGGCGGGCCTCGAAGCGTGGGTCGACGACTACGTCACCAAGCCATTTTCGCCGCGGGAGCTGAAGGCGCGCATCAAGTCTGTTCTGCGCAGACGCGCGCCCGAGGCCGCGCAGGAGCCGTTGTCCGCAGGCATCCTGAAGCTCGATCCATCGACGCATCGGGTCACCGCCGACGGACAGCCAGTCCACATCGGCCCCACGGAATTCCGACTGTTACGCTTCTTCCTGGCGCGCCCGGAGCGCGTGCACACACGCACGCAGCTGCTCGATCAGGTTTGGGGTGATCACGTGTACATCGAGGAGCGCACGGTGGACGTGCATATTCGCCGGCTGCGTTTGGCTCTCGAACCCTTCGGCCAGGACAGCTTGATCGAAACCGTTCGCGGCAGCGGCTACCGCCTCGCCGCACCGCGTTGAGGGAGGCCGCGCCGCGCTGACCCCCGCGCCGCCATCGTTCGATGCTTCAGTCACTCGCCGCTCCTTTGGTCATTCTGGTGCTGGCGCTGCTGGCCTGGGCGATATCGGGTCCGGTCCCTGCATTGGCGCTGCTGGCGGTCGGTTGGGGGGCATTTCTGGTCTATCACGCCTGGAATCTTGAACGCTTGACGCGTTGGGCTGCGGCGCCTTTGCCCGAGCCGGTGCCGGAAGGCACGGGTCCGTGGCGCGCGCCTTTTGCTGCTCTATACAGTCGCGTGAGGTCACGCGTTGCCCACCAGCGCGATCTGGCGCAAACCATCGAGCGTTTCCAGAGCGCCGCCGAGGCCATTCCTGACGGCATGGTGGTGCTCGATTCCGCCGACAGGATCAAGTGGGCCAACGCCCGCGCGCAGGCACTGCTGAGCCTCGACCTCGCGCAGGATGCCGGCGCGCCGCTGGCCAACCTCGTGCGCCAGCCGGCCTTCGTGCGTTACCTCGAGATCGGCGACTTCACCGAGCCGATCACGATCGAATCGCAGCGCGACACCGGCGTGACGCTGTCGATCCAGTTCGTGCCCTTCGGAGTCGCGGAAAAGTTGTTGATCGGCCGCGACATCACGCGCATCGAGGCGGTGGCGCGGATGCGCCGCGACTTCATCGCCAACGTCTCGCATGAACTGAAGACGCCGCTCACCGTGATCAGCGGCTTCGTCGAGACGCTGCAGGAGCTCGACCTCGACGAGCGCCAGCGCACGCGTTTCCTGCAGTTGATGCAGGAACAATCGGCCAGCATGCAACGTCTGGTGGAGGACCTGCTGACGTTGTCGGCGCTGGAAAGCGAACAGAACCCGCTAGCGGACGAGCGCTTCGCGATGATTCCGCTTTTGCTGCAGGTGTCCTCCGACGCGAAGGCGCTGTCGCAGGGCCAGCACGTCATCGCGCTCGACCTCGGCGCGCCGGCCACCATCCTTGGCAGCCGCGATGAACTGGCCAGCGCCTTCGGCAACCTCGTGTCGAACGCGATCCGGTACACGCCGCAGGGCGGCACGATCACGCTGGCATGGCGGGTGGATGCCGACGGGTCCGGCGTGTTTTCTGTCACCGACTCCGGCATCGGCATCGCGCCGGAACATCTGCCGCGGCTGACGGAGCGCTTCTACCGCGTCGACCGCAGCCGCTCCCGCGCAACCGGCGGGACCGGACTCGGGCTCGCGATCGTCAAGCATGTGCTGCTTCGCCATCAGGCGGAACTGGAAGTGTCGAGCGAGCCGGGCAAGGGCAGCACGTTTGCCGTGCGGCTGCCGAAGCGTCGCGTTGAAGCCGTGGTGCCCGATGCCGCCGCCGGGCTCACGGCGGCGCCCGTCACCTTGCCGGGCGCCGATACGCGCTGACCTTCAAACGTCGCCCGCGATTACCAGTATTTCATCGCGCTGCGGAACAGGCTCTTCAACTCGTCGCGCCCCACATCCGCGGGTGCATTGCGGATCACGCGGTACTGCGGTTCCGCGCCATCGGCCAGTGCCTCGATCTGCGCATCGCCGAAGCCGAGGGCCTGCAGTCCGTTGGGCATGTTGGTTGCGCGCATCAGTTCGATCACGCGCGAGGCCAGCACTTCGCCGGCATCCTCCGGCGCGGCGTCGCGGGTGTCGGCGCCGAGACAGCACGCGCAGTGCAGGTGGCGCGCGGGATTGCTCGGCGCGGTGAAGCGCCAGACCGACGGATTGTTCAGCACCACGGCCATGCCGTGCGGCACCAGCGATTTCTCCGGCGGATAGCCGTCGACGTGCCAGTCGCGCGCGAGGCCCGAAACCGAATAGGACAGGCCGTGCGGCAGGTGGCAGCCGGATGCATTGAACGCAATACCCGCCAGCATCGCCGCGTACATCATCTCGGTGCGCGCTTCGTGGTCGGCGTCATCGTTCACCGCGCGCACCAGGAACTTGCCGACGAGGCCAAGGGCTTCGGCGGCCAGCATGTCGGAGAAAGGGTTGGCGCCCTGCGAAACCGGACGATCCACGCCGGTGACCTTGTTCATTCGGCGCGGATAGGGCCGGGCGGTGATCGCTTCCAGCGCGTGGCTCATGCAGTCGAAGCCGGTCGCGGCGATCGCCATCCGCGGCAGCGTACGGGTGACATCGGGGTCGATCAGCGCGATCGTGGGCGTGAGGCGGCGGGAGATGATGCCGGTCTTGGCGTTCATCGAGCGAAGATTGAAGATGGCGATGCCGGTGGTCTCCGAGCCGGTACCCGACGTCGTCGGGCAGGCGATATGGGG
>JANNNM010000857.1:0-1678 GCA_031398535.1 Betaproteobacteria bacterium
GCATCGAGCGTCCGGTCGCCCGCATCGTATTGCTTGGCCTTGCGGAAGGCGGCGATCGCTTCCTGGTGATAGCCCTGCGCCTGCAGCGCCTGGCCCAGGCATCGATAGGACTCGGCGTTGGCCAGTTCGAGTTCCGTCCACGCCTTGCACAGTTCGGCCGCCCGCCGCCAGTTGCCGGCACGCAGCATGCGCGGGCCTTCGACACTGACCACCGCGATCTTGGCCTTGCGTTCCGCAAACATCACCGCGACATCACGATCGACCGGCGCATCGTCCACGACGCGCGGCGCGGGTCCGGGTGCCACGATGGTCGGTAGCGTCGATGCAGGTGTGCTGGCGCGCGCCACCGGTGCCGTTGCCGTTGTGGGCGGCGGCGGTTGCGGCAAGCCGGAGATGCGACCCGCGCCGCCGGCGAAGCCGCCGGTGAAGGCGCTGGGGGACGGAATGGCGTCGGCAATGGTCGTGCGCGCCCATGCGATGGAATCGGCCATCGGCTGGTGCCACGCCACGCCGTAGAGCCACAGCATCGCGGCCAAGCCACACACGCCCGTGACGGTGTTGAGTACGCCGGCGGGGCCGTGCGTGACCAGCACGTCCTGCGCGAAGTCCCAATCGGTTTCCTGGTTCTGCGCGAGTTTTTCGTAGGCCACGGCAATCAGCACCGGCGCGACCAGCGGGAAGCCGCAACCGATGCCCTCCCACCACACGCGGAACGACCGGCGCAGCGCGCGATCGAGCTGGGCGCGGATGTCGCGCCGCGCATAGGCATCGGAGATCGAGAACTGCAGGAACACGCCGAAGAGCCACTTGCCCGGCGTGGTGCCGATCGATGCGATCAGCAGCGCCTCGATCGGGATCCACGTGGCCGTGATCAACACCGGCGCCAGCAGCGGGTGGCCGACCCAGAACGCGAACTCGCCGGGCACCACGCTCATCCCGCGCAACTCCGAGAGCAGCAATGCCAGGACCAGTCCCCAGATCGCGTAATCGAAGATGCGGGCGGCAAGGCGCTGCCACGGTCGCGGCTCGCTCGTGCGTCCGGACTTGGCGCGCTCCAGTTCCGCCATGCGGAGCTGGAAGATCCAGCTCGCGTCTTCCTGCGGCTGGTTGGTGCCGAGGAACACGCTCTTCTCGCGCCGCCAGTTGAGAATCGCGAGGTCGGTCTGTGGCACCAGCACGGCCTGCGGCGCGCCCTTGCGTCGTGCCAGGAACGCCAGGCCATGCACGGCGCCGTACACCAGCGTCAGCGCCAGCAGCGTGATTGTCAGCCAGACAAGGACCTGTTTCGCCACGAGGATCGTGTCGGCCGGCGTCACGAACACGATGGCGCCGGCAATGAACGCGCCGAACAGCGCGCACAGTCCGATCGTGACGATCGGCGAGCGGCCGAAGGATGCAACGCGTTCGGTCAGGCCAGGGTGATGGAGGTTGCGCTCGACGATCGGTTCCGATGCGTCGAGTCCGGTTTCCAACTCTTCATCCATCGCCTCCGGCGATGGCCGCTCGATGGGTTCGGCGATGTCGCCCACATCGGTCTGCTCGCCGGCTTCGGCCACGGCGTTGCTGACCACGTGCGCGATGCGTTGCTCCGTGGTGCCGGCCGAGACGGCAAGTTCCTGGTCATAGCGCAGGCGGCGCTCGCCGTCGGACAGGATGCGGCTCGCGTGATTGATGAAGC
>JANNNM010000868.1:0-10187 GCA_031398535.1 Betaproteobacteria bacterium
GCCTGGCAATCGCGCGCCGACGCGATGACCTCGTCGTCGGGCTGCGCGAACTTGCCCTGCAGTCCGTGCACGTGCATGTGATCCACGCCGGCCAGCCGCCACAACGTCTGGTAGGCCTGGAACGACATGCCGAGTAGCGGATGGCGCGACCACGCCCCGAAGCCGTTGCGGTGCGCATGCAGCGCCAACGACGTATCGCGCCGCAGCGTCTGCACGGCCGACATGCCGCACCAGTTGACGCTGACCATCGCGCAGGTGCCGCCCTCCTTCTGGATCAGCGCCGCGTGGCGACGCATCGCGTCAGTTTCGTCGGTGATGTTGAAGGCCACCATCACAGTCTTGCCCGTGCGCTCGCGATGGAGGCGGATGCGCGCCATCACGGCTGGCACCCGTTCCGCCAGCGGCGCGTGGGCCGGGTTGGCGCAGACCTCGTCGTCCTTGATGAAGTCGACACCCGCCGCACAAAGGTCGGCCACCAGTTGCGCCGTCTGTTCCGACGAGAGCCCCACGTTGGGCTTGATGATCGTGCCGATCAGCGCGCCTGCATCCACACCGGTCGCGCGGCGCGTACCGGCGATGCCGAAGCGGGGCAGCTTGAATTGCCTGCGATACTCAGCCGGCAGCGCAAGCGCTTCGAGGCGCAGGCCCGTGACCTCGCCCAGGTCGTACAGGTTGCCCGAGACGGTGGCGGCCAGCGTGGGCAGATTCGCGCCGATGTTGGCGGTGGGAAAGGAAACCTGCAGCCGGGCCCGCCGATAGGGTCCGGCATGCCGCTGCCGCTCGAGGAATGCATTGGCAAGGCTGGGCGTGGGCACAGCCTCCAGTTCCTCCACCACCTCGACCACGGCCCGCGCGCGCACGCGCAGCTCGTCGGTCTCGCCGTGCACGCGCGCAAAGGTGCCGCACGATTGCTCGCCTGCCAGCACCTCGGCCACTTGTGCGGGGTCGAGTGGGGTCTCGATCAGGTAGGTGGCAAGGATGCGGTCGGGATGCATGCGTGGGTCACATCTTGCTGAGATCGGGGAAAGGCCGCACCGGGTTGGTCCCGTCCCAGCCATAGGACGACTCGCGGATCAGGTCGAACATCCGGCCCTTGGGCCCCGCCACCTCGGAAATCTCGATGACGGTTCCCGGATGGTACTCGGTATCGAAATAGATGAAGCGGCCGCGCACGCCGACCTCGCCCTGCATCACGGGCTTGAACCCCAGCGCAAGGTAGCGTGCCAGGTCGGCGTCGTAATCGGTGGTCCAGTAGGCCACGTGCTGCAGCCCCGTGTTGCCGGCCTGCAGGAAATCGCGGTACATCGACGGCACGTCGTTGCGCGTCTGGATCAGCTCCACCTGCATGGGACCGGAGTTGGCCAAGGCCACCGAGTTGTGCGGCTCGTAGCTCTCGCCGCGATAGCGATAGTTGACGATGGGCACCTTCGGATTGTAGAACCACGGGCCTACGCCAAGCGTGCGGCTCCAATAGTCCATCGCGGCCTCGATGTCGGGCACGACGTAGCCCAACTGGCGGATCTCGCCGAAGTGTCGACTCATGAGAGGTGTCCTCGTGCGTGAAGGTAGATGCCGCGTGCCGGTGTCCGGCCTGCCTTGGGGACGACATACAGCGATCACCAGGCTCGAGGCGACAGTACGTGGCGCGACGCTCCGATGTCAAAGTGCATCGTTGATTGTTTTTGATGGACTTTGGGTTCGCAGCCGCTTCTGATTCCGGCACGGGCAGACGCACTGCATTTGGCAGGGTCCGGTGCCCGCAAGGACCGTGTCTTTACATCATTTTCAATCTTTTTTGACGTTTGACAAGGCATAGGCCCGGGCATAACGTCGGTCCACTCACCGCTGCACCATCAAATTGCGTCAAACAACAGGTCAGCGATGCACGATGAAATGCCTGCCCGGCCAACCAAGGAGGAACCCATGAATTTCCTGCGTCGACGCGTCACCATTGCCATCGCTGCCGCCGGCCTGATCGCCGTCATGCCCATGGCCTTCGCCCAGGCGCCCGCGCCCATGAAGATGTCGTTGGCGCACAATTCACCGCCCCCCAGCCCCAAGGGCCAGGGCGCGACCAAGTTTGCCGAACTGGTGGCCGCCAAGAGCAACGGACGCCTCATCATCAATGTCGCGCCTTCGGAGCAGCTTGGCAACGAAAACACGAACATGGCGGCGATGCGCACCGGCACGCTCGACTTCGGCGTCATCGGCCAGGGCGCCATGCTCTCGGTCGTCCCGGAGGTCGCGGCGCTGGGCCTGCCCTTCCTGTTCAACAGCCTGCCGCAGGCGTGGGCCATGCTTGATGGTCCCATCGGCCAGGAGCTGGCGAAGAAACTGGAAACCAAGAACCTCGTGTTCCTGGGCTGGTGGTGCAACGGCATTCGCCAGACCACCAACAACAAGCGGCCGATCACCAAGCCGGAAGATTTCAAGGGCCTCAAGATCCGCACGCCGCTCGACCCGGCCACCGTGGACATGTTCACCGCGATGGGCGCCACACCGCAGCAGATCAACTACGGTGAAACGTATCTCGCGCTGCAAAGTGGCGTCGTCGACGGCCAGGAGAACCCGCTGGCCAACATCCACGCCGCCAAGTTCTACGAAGTCCAGAAGTACATCACGTTCACCAATCACAAGTACGAGGCCACCGCCATCATCATGGGCGCCGCCAGCTACGCCCGGCTCTCCGAGGCCGATCGCAAGATCGTGCGCGAAGCCGCGCTTGAAGCCGGTGCCTTCCAGCGTAACCTGATGCTCGAATCCGATCAGAAGCTGATCGCCGAGTTCAAGAAGATGCCCACCGTCACGATGAACAACGTCGATACCGCTCCCTTCAAGAAGGCCACCGAGGTCGTGTGGGACGAGTGGGAGAAGAAGCCCTTCGGTGACTTCGTGAAGAAGCTTCGCGCCGCGCGCAGCTGACGCGGATGCGAGTCGAGCCACCCACTGCGATGGATAGCGTGAACAATGAACGCGGTGTGGTGGCCGTGGCGCGCACGGCCGAGCGCGTCATCGAGCGCGCCTGCAATGTAGTCCTGCTGGTCAGCGGCATGGGATTGCTGTGCCTGCTGACAACGGTCGTGGTGCTGCGCTACGTGTTCGATTCCGGCTTGAGTTTCTCGCCGGACTTGAGCGAGCTGCTGTTCTGCATCTTCGTGATGGCCGGCATCGTGCAGGCCGCGCGCCGCGGCGCACACGTCGCCACGCAACTGCTGCTCTACCGGCTGCAGGGCCGCGCCCGCGTCATGTTGACGATACTCATCCACGCGGTCACGGCCTGCGTATTCCTGCTGCTGGCGTGGTACGCGATGCGCAATGCCATCGTCGCGCACGACCAGACAACACCCGTGCTGCAGATTCCCTGGAGCGTCGGCTACGGCTGCCTCGCCACCGGCTTGGGGCTGGTCGCCGTGTGCAGCCTGCTGACCATCGTGCGGCACACGTGGGGCCATGAGGACGTCGTCGTCAACCTGGCCGACGCCGGCCCGGGGGTCGTATGAGCGTCATCGCCGCCGCCACTTTCTTCGTGCTGCTGGCGCTCTCGTTCCCGGTCGCCTATGCACTGATCATCGGCGCGACGCTGGGCGTGCTGTCGTCCGACAATCTCTCGCTCTTCGGCGTCATCCAGCAGCTCTACCTGCCCACGCAGAGTTTTCCGCTCATCGCCATCCCGTTCTTCGTGATGGCGGCGGAGCTGATGATGACGGGCAAGCTCGGCCGCCACCTGATCGACTTCGCAACCGACCTGGTCGGCCGCTTTCGTGGCGGCCACGCGCAGGTCAGCGTGCTGGGATCGACACTGTTCGGCGGGGTCTCCGGCTCCGCCGTTGCCGACGCCACGGCCTTGGGCGGCGTGCTGGTGCCCTGGCAGATCAAGATGGGGTATCCGCGCGCGTTCTGCGGCGCCACCATCGCGGCAGCGTCCACGATCGACATCCTGATCCCGCCGTCGATCCCGCTGATCCTGTACTCGCTGGTGTCGAATGCCTCGATCGGCGCCCTGTTCTACGCCGGCATCCTGCCTGGACTGCTGCTGGCGGTCGGGTTCCTGGTCGTCTGCAGCATCAGCGCGCGCCTGCGCAACTTCCCGTACGAAAAATCGCCGGTGGCATGGGGACCCATGGCGCGCAGCGGCCTGTACGCGATGCCGGCCCTGCTGATGCCGGTGCTGGTGCTCGTGGCATTGCGCTTCGGCGTGCTGACGCCCACGGAGATCAGCACCACGGCGGTGGTCTACGCGATGCTGGTGTCGGGGCTGTTCTACCGCGACCTCACGTGGGCCCGCGTGAAGGTCTCGGTCTACACGGCAGGCGTGGCCACGGGTGTGGTGATGCTGCTGATCATGGCCTCGACCTCGGTCGGCTGGATCCTGACGCTCGAGCAGATCCCCTCGCTGTTCCTGGAATGGGCGAAGGGCAACTTCAACACGCAGTTCTCGATCATCATGCTGATGAACCTGACGATGTTGTTCGCCGGCATGTTCGTCGACCTGCCTGCGGCCATCCTGCTGCTGACGCCGCTCTTCATTCCGCTTGCCAAGTCGTACGGCATCGACCTGGTACAGCTCGGCGTGATCATGGTGGTCAACCTGGCCATCGGCCTCTATACGCCGCCGGTGGGCACGACGCTCTTCATCGGGAGCATGCTGTCCAAGGCCAGCATCGGCGCCACGGTGCGCGAACTGTTGCCGTTCTATGCCGTGGCGTTGCTGGTGCTGGGCCTGATGAGCTACGTGCCCGCGCTGACGCTGCGCATGTAGCGGCCGCGCTGCCTGCACGCCGGCGCGGCAGGTAGCGGCACCTGCGCGACACCAATTTTTAGGAGACACCCCGCATGAAGTACAACATTGCCGTCGTCCATGGCGACGGCATCGGCCCCGAGGTCTGCTCCGCCGCCCTCGCCGTCCTGCACGCCGTCCCGGGGCTGGCCGCGCGCCTCAACTTTCGCGAATACCCGGCTGGCGCCAACCACTACCTGAAAACCGGCGACGCGTTCCCGGACGCCACCTACGAGGCATGCAAGGCCGCCCACGCCATCCTGCACGGGGCGGGCGGGTTGCCCGGTGTCACGTATCCCGATGGCACCGAGCCCGGCATCGACTTCGGGTTGCAGTTGCGCTTCCGGCTCGACCTCTACTCGAACATGCGGCCGATCAAGCTCTATCCCGGCATCGTCTCGCCGTTGCGCCACTTCGAACCCGGCCAGATCGACTACGTGATCCTGCGGGAGAACACCGAAGGCATGTACGCGGCGCGCAATGGCGGCACGTTGCTCCGCGGCGAAGTCGCCTCCGACACGATGGTGATCACGCGCAAGGGCGTCGAGCGCATCAGCCGCGCGGGCTTCGAGCTTGCCCGCCGGCGCAACGGCGCGTTGCGCGACGGCAAGCGCCGTGTCACGCTGTGCGACAAGGCCAACGTATTGCGCAGCTATGCGTTCTTCCGCAAAGTGTTCAACGAAGTCGCGGCCGGCTATCCCGACATCGAGACCGACTACGCCTATGTAGACGCCATGACTGTCCATCTGGTGGAGCGTCCGGACTTCTACGACGTGATCGTCACCGAGAACATGTTCGGCGACATCATCTCTGACCTGGCCGCCGTCACCGTCGGTGGCATGGGCATGTCGCCTTCCGGCGAGACCGGCGACCACCATGGTTTCTTCCAGGCCTCGCACGGCTCCGCGCCGACCATCGCCGGCATGAACATCGCCAATCCGCACGGCACCATCCTGTCGGCCGCGCTGATGCTGCGCTGGCTGGGCCAGCGGCATGACGATGCGGCCCTTGCCCGTGCCGCGGATGCGGTCGAGGCGGCCATCGCTGCAGTGCTGGCATCGGGGGCCGGGCTCACCCGGGACCTAGGCGGCAGCGCCAGCACCTCCGACGTGGTGCGCCTCGTCTGCGACCAGGTGCGTACCACGCCGTGAAAGCCGTTTCGCGCGCCCGGCAACCGGCGCCCCCGCGTGCGAAGCCGCCCGCGCGGATCACCGACGTGGCGCGGCTGGCCGGCTTGTCCACCGCCACGGTGGATCGCGTGCTGAATCAGCGTGCCGGCGTGCGCTCGGGGACAGTGCAGCGCGTGCTGAGGGCCGCCACCGAGCTCGACTACCTGCCGGCCGAGGACCTGAACAAGGTCATGGCGCGCAAGCGCCTCAACCTCGTGTTCCTGCTGCCGGTCAGCAACATCTTCGTGCGGATGCTGGGCGACACCGTCGGCTTCCTCAAGGAACACTGGGCGCCGTTCAACGTGAAGTGCCAGGTGATCTGGATCGAGAGCTTCAATCCGGAGGTCCTGGCGCGCAGCCTGCTGCATTACGGCAAGCGCGCCGATGGCATCGCCTTCATGGCCATTGAACATCCGGCGGTACGCGAGGCGGTGAACCAGCTGGCCGAGCGCGGCGTGTCCACGATCACGTTGGTCTCCGACATCTCGGGTTCCCGCCGCGCCGCCTACGTCGGTCTCGACAATCGCGCGGCAGGCCGGACCGCCGCATACCTGATCTGCCGCTTCATCGGGAAGAAAAGCGCGAAGGTGGCGATGATCGCCGGCAGCCGCAGCTACCGCGCGCACGGCGAACGCGAGTCGGGTTTCCTGCACCTGATCGAGGAAACGTTTCCCGACATCGAAGTGGTTGGCCTGCGCGAAGGCCAGGACGACATCGAGAAGAACTACCGGCAGACCCGCGCGCTGCTGAAGCAGTATCCGGAGCTCGCCGGCATCTACAATATCGGTGGCGCGCACGATGGCGTCGCGCGGGCGCTGAAGGAAGCCGGCCGCCAGCACAGCGTCGTGTACATCGGCCACGGCCTGTCGTCCGACACCCGCGCACTGCTGATCGACGGCTCGATGGACGCGGTGATCACGCAGAACCCGCAGGCCGCCATCTCGAGCTGCGTGCGCATCTTCACCAACCTGCGCGACCACCGGGATGTGATGAATGGCGTGGAGACGCCGCGCAGCCAGGTGATCTTCCGCGAGAACCTGCCCTAGGTCACGGCAGCTTCGGCGCGAAGGTGGTCTCCATCTCGCGCCGCACCTTGTACGCTGGCGTCGAGGTATCCATCGCCACGTCGTCCCAGCACAGGCTCTGGCCCCTGGCCACCGCGCGCACCACCTTGACGTCATGCGCGAGCCCAAGCGGCAACCCGCCCATCTGCGCGGACTTGGTCGCCGGCAGCAATTTCCCCCACACCGTGTAGCCGCCCTCGCCGTCCAGCAATTCGCCGGGCTTCAGGTCGCGCTTGGCCGTGGCCACGACGTCGGCGTTCCAGCAGGTGGCAACGCCGGTGGCTTCGCCGCGCAACGCCACGCTTGCCACCGACATGCCCACTTCCAGCCCGATCAGGTGCCAGCGCTTATACAGCGTGAAGTAGCGCCCGGTGGGATCGGTGTGGGCGTTGTACTCCTCGAAGCAATTGCGGATGTACTCGGTTTCGCCCTCCACCGTGACCCACACGCCCATCCGGATGTCGTAGGGAATCGCGCGGCCGTTGGCTTCCAGGGAGGAAATCACTTCGACCATCCCCTTGCGCTCGAGCACGCCGCCCTCGCTGATCGGCCGCGTGACGAACGGGATGTCCTCGACGCTGGCAGGCGGATACAGCAGGCCGTTGCTCGGCACCGTGAGGCCGGTGGCATTGGCCACCGCCGTGGATTCGATCGATGGCTTGGAGCCGTCCAAAAAGCTGTTGAACATCTTCGGGTTGAGCCCACCGCGCGTGGCCTGTTCCGGCGTCAGCCCGTAGTAGCCCCACACCGTCTCGGGCGTGGATGCGCTGAAGTGCGGCAGCCACTTGTGGCCGCGCCCCGCCGCCACGACGGGAAAGCCGCAGGTGCGGGCCCAGTCGACAAGGTCACAGATCAGCGCCGGCTGGTCGCCGAAGGCCAGCGAATAGAGCACGCCGGCCTGCGCAGCCTTGCGCGCCAGCAGCGGCCCGCAGAAGGCATCGGCTTCCACCGTGACGTTGACCACGTGCTTGCCATGCGCGAACGCGTCGAGGCAATGCTCGACGGCGGCGATCGGATGGCCGGTGCATTCGACGACGACGTCCACCTGCGGATGCCGGACCAGCGCCTGCCAATCCTCGCCGATGTGGGTGGTCCCGGTCGTGACCGCGTGATCGATGCTCGTCGCCGCCATCTGCGCGGCCGGCCAGCCAACACGCGCAAGGTTGGCGCGCGCGCCGTCGGGTGACAGATCGGCGATGGCCACCAGGTGCACGCCCGGCGTCCGCGGGACCTGCGCCAGGTACATCGACCCGAACTTGCCGGCGCCGATGAGACCGATGCGAATGGGCTTGCCATCCGCGGCGCGCTGCTGCAACTTCGCGTACAGGCTCATCGGTCAGGCCGCTTCGGCAATGACGTCGGTCGACGTGACCAGCGCACTGGCCGGCACGCCATCGCGCCACGGCAGGTCCACCGGGTAGTTGCGCAGCAGGCAATCGTCGGGCAGGCACGTGATGGGCGTGAATTCGCGATGCGCGATGTATTCCGGGCGTTTGAAGCGGCGGATGTGGTTGCTGACCGCGCACAGGCTCAAGTAGACACTGACCCGGTTCCACGGTGACAGGTTGGACGTCGACGCATGCACCAGGCACGAGTGGAACAGGATCATCGACCCGGCCGGACCCGTCGGCGACACGATGCCGCCGGGGACATAGCGCCCGTCGGCGTCGAAGTGACCAGGACCGCCGCCACGCGCCACCAGCTGCCGGATCAGGTCGTGGTCCACGGTCCACAGCGGATAACTGGTCGTGGTGACATCGTGCTTCGCGTCGATCACGCCCTTCTTGTGGCTGCCCGGGATGAACATCAGCGGCCCGTTGAACGGGTTGACGTCGTCCAGGAAGATCGCGATGTTCATCGCGCGTTCCGTCGGCATCAGGTCGTCGTTCTTCCAGGTGCCGAAATCCTGGTGCCATTGCCAGACATCGCCCTCGAAGGCCATCTTGCCGTTGATCTTGAACTGGTGCATGTACAGGGATTCGCCCAGCAGGTCCTGCACCGGCTCGATCATCCGCGGATGACGGCCCAGGCGCGCGAAGGGCTCGCTGTACATGTGCGCGGCAAAGTTGGTCCGCACCGCATCGGACCCCTTCTCGCGGACGTTGTAGGCCTCGCGCCGCGCATAGAGCGCGGGCACCGCGGCGTTGAGCCGCGCGGTTTCCTCGCTGGAGAAGAGTCCGGGGAAAAACAGGTAGCCGTCGCGGTCGAATGCCGCGTGCTGCTGCGGGGTGAGCTTCATGGCACGTCCTCCGTTGGGCGCAGGCGGTCAAACCGGCCGCCACCTGGCGCAACGGAGATTATGCCGCGCTCTGCCCTCGCGCGGGACTGCAGAGCCTTTGTCAGACGCCTGCAGGGTCCTCGACGATCGGCGGCTTGGGCGACGGCGCCTGCGGAGCCGGATCATCGACCTTGGGCTTCGGCGGAATCGGCTCCTGCACCGGCGGCTGCGGGACGTTGGCATGCTCGCGGCCGGCGCGCTCGGCGTCCAGCAGCTCGCGGGCCTCGGCGTCGCTGCGCGGTGCGGCCGCCTGCGCGGCGGCGTCGACGCGGCCGCTCTCGACGAATTTCTTCGTCGCCTCGTTGTAGTCGCGGGACGCCTTGTAGTTGCCTTCGCCGAGTTCGTTGGGTTTGGTCGACATGGTGCCTCCAGAAGTTGTGGCGCGATCATTCGCGGTTCGCGGTGCCGGGAACGTTGATCGGCGCGCGATGGAGGAACTGTAGCGCCGGCTGCGCCTTGAGGGCATTCGTGCCGGTCCGAATCGCGCGTAGGGATCCGCTTACGTCACCGGCAGTCTCACCCGAGCATGCGCGCACGGGTGTTCCGCTGACACGCGATTGCGTTCATCCCCCGCTACAATCCGGCCCGCGATGCACTAGCATCCAGCGATGAACGCGAAATGCTGTCCCTGTCGCCGTCCCTGCCTGTCCGCGCGCTAGCCACCGATGGACCTGACATGGTGGTTCATCGGCATCGGCGGCATGTTGATCGCGATGAACCTGTCGAGCGCCTTGATCGCGCGCCTGCCGCTGAGTCTTGCGATCGTGTACTTCGTCATCGGCTTCGCCATCGGCCCCGCCGGCATGGGGTGGCTCGCGGTCGACCCTTTTCTGCATTCAAGGACACTCGAGACCATCAGCGAGATCGCGGTGCTGATCTCGCTGTTCGCCTGCGGGTCG
>JANNNM010000883.1:0-3063 GCA_031398535.1 Betaproteobacteria bacterium
TCAGGGTCGAGCACCGGGTCCGGGCGATAGGCGGTGACCACCTTGCCCGACCAGCCCGAGGCCTTGATGGCGGCGTGATGCAGCAACGGATCGAGCGGGGATTCCGTCGTCGCGATCACCTCGATGTTGAAGCGCTCGAACAGCGCACGCGGCCGGAAGGCCGGTTGCGCCAGGCAATCGTTGATGCGGTCGAAATAGCGGTCGGCCGACTCCGGTGTCAGCCGCTCGTCGATGCCGTACACCGTGTTGAATGCATGGTCGAGCCACAGCCGCGTGGGCGTGCCGCGGAAGAGATGATAGTGCGCGGCAAACGTGTGCCAGATCTTGCGCGCGTCGGTCTCCACCGGTCCGCCGTCGGCGCGCGGGATGCCCAGGTCCTCGAGGCGCACGCCCTGGCTGTAGAGCATCCGGAACACATAGTGGTCCGGCGTGATGAAGAGTGCGCTGGCATTGGCGAACGGCGCGTCGTCGGCAAACCACTGCGGATCGGTGTGGCCGTGCGGACTGACGATCGGCAGGTCCTTGACCACGGCATAGAGCCGGCGCGCGACATCGCGCGTTGCAGGGTCCGCGGGGAACAAACGATCGGGATGGAGATTCAGCGGAATCGGCATGGGTCATACCTGCAGCGTGTTGAATGGTGGAAGTGTGTGCCGGCGTGAGGTTCAGCCAGCGGCGAGGTGCCGCGCCAGCGTCGCGCGCGTGCCATCGCGCGCCAGCGTGACGACGTTGGCACGCACCGCTTCGCGAAACGCGTGATGGGCGGTGAGGTCCGCGCCGAACACGGCCTTGAGATCGAGGAACGCATCGGCCACCGCTGCGGGATCGCCGCTGGCGTCGCGGACGATGGCCGCGTAGATCGCCGCCAGCGGATCCTGGATGACGATCGGCGCACCCTTCTCATTCACGCCACTGGCATAGCGGATCCACCCGGCGACGGCCAATGCGAGGTGCCGCCACGAACCGCCGGCGCGCATCCGGTCGCGGATCGTGCCCAGCATCCGCTGTGGCAGCTTCTGCGAACCGTCCATCGCGATCTGGTAGGTGCGATGCGGCAGCGCGCTGTTGCGGAAGCGCACCATCAATTGACCGCAGTAGGCCGGCAGGTCGATGCCGGGCGGCGGTGTCAGCGTGGGCACGACTTCGGTCGCCATCTGCCGCTGCACCAGAAGCGCGAGATCGGGGTCGCTCGAGGCCTGCCAGACATAGTCGTGACCCAGCATGAAGCCAAGGTAGGCCAGCGTGGAATGGCTGCCATTCAGCAGGCGCAGCTTCATCCACTCGAAAGGCTCGACGTCATCGACGAACTGCGCGCCGGCGGTATCCCACGGCGGCCGAGGACCGGCGAAACGGTTCTCGATGATCCATTGGCCGAACGGCTCGGCGGCTACGGGCGCGGCATCGTGCACGCCGAGCAGCCGCTCCGCATCCGCCACATCGGCGGCGGTGGCCGCGGGCACGATGCGATCCACCATCGTGCACGGAAACGTGACGTGCTTGCGGATCCAGTCGGCCAGCGCAGGATCGCGCCGCACCGCCAGCGCCAGCACCAGGTCCTCGACCAGGCGCCCGTTGTGCGGCAGGTTGTCGCAGCAGACAATCGTCAGCGGACCGGCATCGGCCGCGCGGCGCGCCGCCAGGCCCGCCACCACGATGCCGACGGCGGATTCCGGCGCGTCGGGGTGGGCCAGGTCATGCACGATGTCCGGGTGGGCGAAATTGAGCGAGCCGGTGGCCGGATCGTGGCAGTAGCCCTTCTCCGTCACCGTGGACGTCACCACCATGATCTTCCGGTCCGCGAAGCGCGCGATGAGGCCCGGGCGGTCGGCGCCGGCAAACAACGTCTCGCGCACGCTGCCGATCACGCGCGGAGCGATGCCCTTGCCGGAGCGCGTCAGCAGCGAATAGAGGCCATCCTGCGCGGCCAGCGGCTCCGTGGCGCGCGGCGTCTTGAGCGAGACGCCGCAGATGCCCCAGCGCGGGTCCGCGCCGAGGATGTCGTCGGTGTACACCGCCTGGTGCGCGCGGTGAAACGCGCCAAGCCCGAGGTGCAGGATGCCGACGTCGATGGCGCCCGGGTCGAAGCGCGGCCGGCGAACCTCCGCAGGCAGGCCGGCGAGCGTGGCCAGGTTGAGCGATGTCGTCACGTCAGTTGTATCCGAAGAAGCGAGGCAGCCACATCGAGAATGCCGGGATGTAGGTCACGGCAAGCAGCGCCGCCGTCAGCGCGCCATAGAAGGGCCAGATGGTCCGCATGACATAGCCGACCGAGACGCCCCCGATCGCGCAGCCCACGAACTGGGTCGTCCCCACGGGTGGCGTATTGAGGCCGAGCGCGCAGTTGACGAGCAGCACGATGCCGAACTGCACCGGGTCCATGCCGTACTGCACGGCAATGGGCAGGAAGATCGGCGTGCAGATCAGGATGGTGCTGGCCATGTCCATGAACGTGCCAAGGACGAACAGGATGACGTTGATCATCATGAAGATGACCCACGGCTCCGAGGACACACTGGCCATCCACGCGCCCGTGAGGTCGGCCACGGAGTACAGCCCGATCAGGTACTGGAACGTGCCCGACACGCCGATCAGCAACAGCACCACGCCGGTGGTCTTGACCGCCTTGGCCGAGGCCTTCAGGAAGTTCTCGCGCGACATCGTCCGGTACACCACCACCGTGACGAACATCGCATACAGCACGGCGATGGACGCCGACTCCGTCGCGGTGAAGACACCGGACAGGATGCCCGCAATGATAATCACGGCCACGAACAATCCGGGAATGGCCGCCGCCGCCGACCGCCACACTTCGGGCCACCCGGGAAACACGCCGGCCGGATAGCCGCGGTGCACGGCCACCAGGTACGCGGCCACCAGCATGCACACCGCCAGCACGATGGTGGGCATCACACCCGCCAGGATCAGCGCGCCGATCGATACCTTGCCGCCCGCGGCCAGCGAATAGATGATCATGTTGTGCGACGTGGGCGTCAGCGCCCCCACCAGGGACGCATGGGTGGTCACGTTGACCGCGTAGTCGGCGTCGTAACCTTCCTTCTTCAT
>JANNNM010000920.1:0-4086 GCA_031398535.1 Betaproteobacteria bacterium
CGCCGCGCGCCCCCGACTCGCACCCCGCTCCGCTTCGCGTTTCGCGGCAGTGGTACACCTACTTCTGCAAGCGTCTTGCATGTGGCGTGGTCCTGCGCGTGTCCAACAGCCACCACCGGCAATCGGTTCCACCGCCGTGGCGAGTGGCGGGCCGTGCGGGGCGGGCGCATTCGAGCCGTTCCGACCGGCGCGTGCAGCGAAAATGAGAACCCGATACGGCCCCAAGCATTTGCCACAGGCTTGCTGCTGACGCCGTTTCGCTTGACCGTTTTTCGCTCTCACGCGCCCGAGCCATAGCCCACGGCGACCTAAGCCCGCCCCGCACGGCCCGTCGATCGTCGCGGCGACGCTTGGCAAAAAACTCGCCAAAGCAAAACGCCCGGCGCGAAGCCGGGCGTCTTGGTACTGGTAGGAACGAAAGCGCGTTACGGCTTGACCGGCACCACGTTGTTGCTGGCCACGGCCTTGGTCGATGCGATGACCGGCGCGCCCTTCAGGTGATTCATCGCCTGCTGCAACTGGAAGTCGTCGCTGGCGCCGAACTCGAAGCGCGGCATCGCCGGTGCGACTTCGGCCTTGTTGACGCCGTCGGGCTTCGACTGCGTGCTGCCCGGGGCCGGGGCTGCCGGCTTGGCGGCTTCAGGTTCCTTCGCGGCACCGCCCTTGTTGGTCTCGAGGTGACGCTCGAGATTGGCTTCGCGGATGCGCGAACCGGTATCGCGGCCATCGTCGACGATGATGTCGGGTTCGATACCCTTGGCCTGGATCGAGCGGCCCGACGGCGTGTAGTAGCGCGCCGTCGTGAGCTTCAGCCCTGCGTTGTTGCCGAGCGGCAGGATCGTCTGCACCGAGCCCTTGCCGAAGGTCTGCGTACCGATCACCGTGGCGCGCTTGTGGTCCTGCAGCGCACCGGCGACGATTTCCGACGCCGACGCCGTACCGCCATCGACCAGCACGACCATGGGCACCTTCTTCACTGCGGCGGGAAGATCCTTGAAGAAGTCCTCGCCGCGCCGCGAATAGTTGTCCTTGGTGGCGAGGAGACGCATCCGCGCGTCCGGCGTGCGGCCGTCCGTGTAGACGACCAGCGCGTCCTTCGGCAGGAAGGCCGCGGACACCGCGACGGCCTGGTTCAGCAGGCCGCCCGGGTCGCTGCGCATGTCGAGCACAAGACCCTTCAGCTCGCCCTTGGCATAGAACTCCTTGAGCGCCTTGGCAAGGTCCTCGCCGGTACGCTCCTGGAAGTTGCGCACGCGGACGAAGCCGTAACCCGGCTCGATCATCTTGGCGCGAACGCTCTTGACGTTGATTTCCTCGCGCGTGAGCGTGAACACCAGCGGTGTATCGGCGTCCTTGCGCACCACCGTCAGTACCACCTGCGTGCCCGGCTTGCCGCGCATCTTGTCGACGGCCTTGGAGAGCGGCAAGCCGCGCGTGGCGGTGTCGTCGATCTTGACGATCAGGTCACCGGCCTTGATGCCCGCGCGAAAGGCCGGCGTGTCCTCGATCGGCGACGTGACGCGCACGACGCCGTCCTCGACGCCCACTTCGATGCCGAGGCCGCCGAACTTGCCCTGGGTCGAGACCTGCAGTTCCTTGAACGCGTCGGCGTCGAGGAAGTCGGAGTGCGGGTCGAGGCCGCGCACCATGCCGTGGATGGCTTCCTTGATGAGCTTGTCATCAGGCACCGTCTCGACGTAGTCACTCTTGATCTTGCCGAAGACGGCGGACAGGAGCTGCAGATCTTCGTACGGGATCGGCGTCTTCGCCTCGCGCTGCGCGATGGCGGAGAAGTTGAGCGAGATCAGCACGCCCATCACGGTACCCAGCCCGACCAGCCCCGCCTTCTTCCAGCGGTCACCCTTCTTGGTCGGTTCCTGATTGCCCATCTTCATTGCGAGGCTCCTGCCTTCTGGCGAAGGCTTGGGTAAGGCTTGTCAGGGCGGGATCGGCCGCCCCTTCCGTCGACGCATATGGAACCAGTATACGCCGCGCATCGTGCCCGCCAAGGCGACAGAATGACCTGTGGTGGACACCTTTTGTCCGACTGCAATCCCTTGTACGGCGGGACCCGTCGAACGGATGATCGGAGCCCTTCCTTAAGGTGGGCTGAACGGCGCCGATTACAAGCTTGGGCCGCGCCCGTCGGCACTAGTTCCCGGACACTTCGACCAGCGAGCGGCCCGTCATTTCAGCGGGCTGTGGCAGGCCCATCAGCGCCAGGATGGTGGGTGCGATGTCCTGCAGCGCGCCCCCGCCGCGCACCCGCGCGGCCCTGCCTACGTAGAGGAACGGCACCCGGTTGAGCGTATGCGCCGTGTGGGCCTGGTGCGTGGCCGGGTCGTGCATCATCTCGGCATTGCCGTGGTCGGCGGTGATCAGCACCTCGCCGCCGGCCCGCCGCGCGGCATCGACCACCCGCCCGACGGCGACGTCCAGCGCCTCCACCGCGGCCCGCGCGGCCTCGAAGTTGCCGGTATGGCCCACCATGTCGCCGTTGGCGAGGTTGCAGACAACGACGTCATAGCGGCCCGATTCGATCGCGGCCACCAGCTTGTCGGTGACCTCGGGCGCGCTCATCTCGGGCTTCAGGTCGTACGTGGCCACTTTCGGTGACGGCACCAGGATGCGGTCCTCCCCCGGGTAGACGCTTTCGACGCCGCCATTGAAGAAATAAGTGACGTGCGCGTACTTCTCCGTTTCGGCAATGCGCAGCTGCGCCAGGCCGAGCGAGGCCAGGTGTTCGCCAAGGCTGTTGCGGATCGTCTGCGGCGCGAAGGCCACCGGCAGGCGCGCGAACTCCTCGCCGTAGGACGTGAGGCACACGTAGGCGCCCAGCGCCGGCACCCGCGACCGTGCGAAGCCGTCGAAGGCGGGATCGGTCAGCGTGCGCGTCAGTTGGCGCGCGCGATCCGCCCGGAAATTCATGCATACCAGCACATCCCCGTCGGCAATGACGGCCGCGTGTCCGGCGGCATCGAGGATGGCGGTGGCCTTGACGAATTCGTCGTTCTCGCCCCGCGCGTAGGCGGCATCCAGCCCGGCTTGCGCCGTCGGCGCCGTGAAGGGCGCGCGGCCATCGACCAGCAGGTCGTAGGCCTGCTGCTGGCGGTCCCAGCGCTGGTCGCGGTCCATCGCGTAGTAGCGGCCGATGATCGAGGCGATCCGCGCGCCCGGATGCGCGGCGCACACGGCTTCCATCGCGGCCAGCGACGCGGCCGCGCTGCGCGGCGGCGTGTCGCGGCCGTCGAGGAAGGCGTGGACCAGGATGCGTTTGACGCCGCCCCTGGCGGCCAGCGCCACCATCGCGGCCAGCTGGCGCTCGTGGCTGTGGACGCCCCCCGGCGAGACCAGTCCCATCACATGCAGCGCGCTGTTGCGTGCCACGGCCGTGGCGACGGCGGCGCCCAGCACCGGATTGGCTGCAAACTCGCCCGTGGCGATCGCGTGATCGATTCGCGTGAAATCCTGGTAGATGACCCGGCCCGCACCGATGTTGAGGTGCCCGACCTCCGAGTTGCCCATCTGGCCCTCGGGCAGGCCCACGTGCAGTTCCGACGCATCGATGGTCGTGTGCGGCGACGAGGCCAGCAGCGCCCGCCAATGCGGCATCCGCGCGTTCGAAATGGCGTTGTCCGGCGCGTCCTCGCGGCTGCCGAAGCCGTCCAGGATCAGCAGCACGACCGGTCGCACCGCGGGCTTGACGGCGGCGCGGGCGGCGGCGGGAGCGGCAAGGGCGTCACTCATGCAAAATGGGCCAGGGCAGGGGGATCGGGTATCATTTTACGCTTTGCCTTCGACCGATTGCCCCCGCATGTCCTTCATTGAAAAAAACTGGCTGTTGATCCTCGTCATGTTCCTGTCGGGGGCGATGCTGCTCTGGCCGATCCTGCAGCGCCGCTTCTCGCCGGTCAAGGAAGTGGGCAACCTGAACGTCACGCATCTCATCAACCACAAGAATGCGTTGTTGCTCGACGTTCGCGAACCGAAGGAATTCGAAGGCGGCAAGCTGCCCGAGGCGCTGCACATCCCGCTGTCGCAGCTCGAGGCGCGCGGCGCCGAGCTGGCTGGCATGACGTCGCGTCC
>JANNNM010000006.1:0-2181 GCA_031398535.1 Betaproteobacteria bacterium
CCTTTTCCGATGGAACCGGGTGGCGCGTCCAACAGCATCCACATCGCCGCCAAGGCCGATGCGAAGAAGAAGGAAGCGGTCTGGAACTTCATCATGATGGCGGCCAGTCCCGAGTGGCAGCGCGCGTATGGCCTCACGGGCTCGCCGGCGCCGCGCAAGAACGCGTTGACCGCGGCGGACTACGCGGCCAATCCGCACCTCAAGGTGATCAACGAGGAAGCGGGCAAGGCGGTCAACCTGTTCCCTTCCGTACCGGCGGCGCGCGCGGGCTACAACGACTTCGCGATGCAGGTAACGAAGGCCGGCATGAAGATGATCTCCACGCAGGAGCCCACGGCCAAGGTGCTCGCTGACCTGCAGAAGGAACTGGAGCGGGCGTTGCCGCTGTAGGCACGCGCAGCATGACGCGGCGCGAACGCTGGCTGGCCTACGGGCTGCTTGCACCGGCGTTCGGCGCCGTGGCGGTCCTGGTCGCGTGGCCGCTGTGGGTGATCCTGCAGATGAGCCTGCGGCCGGGCAAGTCGCTCGAGCTGACGCGTCTTCTCACGCAGCCGCTCGGCCTCGGCAACTTCGAACGCGTGCTGGGGCACGAGGCCACGTGGCAGGCCTTCGTGCACTCGGCCGTGTACACGGTGGGCACGCTGGTCCCGGCGTTCTTCATCGGCCTCATCGCCGCGCTGTTGTTCCACCGTGCGTTTCCGGCGCGCCGGTGGCTCCGCAGCCTGCTGCTGATGCCATGGGCCGTGCCCGGCGTGATCGTCAGCATCAACTTCCTGTGGATGTTCGACGCGTCCTACGGCGTGATCAATTCGATCCTGCGCCGGCTGGGGCTGCTGTCCACCGATCTCGCATGGTTCGTCGACGCCGACACGGCGATGTTCGCAGTGATCCTGCCCACGGTGTGGAAGAGCTTCCCGTTCTTCGCGATCACGATGCTGGCAGCATTGCAGTCGATTCCGCTTACGCTGTACGAGGCGGCCAAGGTCGACGGCGCCAGCGCGTGGCAGCAGTTCGTCTACGTCACGTGGCCGGGGATCAAGGGGCCGGCGATGCTGGCGGTGCTCCTCAACGCGCTGTGGACGTTCCGCGAATTCGACATCATCTACGCGTCGACAGGCGGCGGACCCGCGGGAGCGACGGAGACACTCGGCATCCTGCTGTACCGCGAGGCATTCTCGAGTTTCCGCTTCGGCACCGCCGCCGCGCTGGGCGTCGTGATGATCGTGGTGGCGGCGGTGGTCGTGGTGCTGGGGTCGCGCTGGCTGCGCGAGGAGAAGCGCTGATGTCCCGCCTTCGCGGTACGTTGCCATGACGCCGCGCTGGCATCGCTGGGGCTTCCTCGCGCTGGCGCTGCTGATGGTCGGCATCATCCTCTTCCCGGTGTACTGGATGCTGGTGACGTCGGTGCTGCCGTCGAGCCTGGTGCTGTCGCGCCAGCCGCCGCTGATCCCGCCGCTCGACCAGATGTCGTTCGCGGCCTATGTGGATGTGTTCACGCGGCGGCCGGTGCTGCGCTGGATCCTGAACAGCGCGATGGTCGTGGCGGGTTCGACGATCGTCAGCCTGACGATCGCCACGCTTGCCGGCTACAGCCTGTCGCGATTCCACACGCCGGCGCAGCGCGTGGCCGGCGCCACGCTGCTGCTGTCGAAGATGCTGCCGGGCAGCCTCATCGTGATTCCGTTCTTCGTGATGTTCACGACGCTGCATCTGATCGACAACCTGCTGGGGCTGGTCATCGCCAACATCGCGGTGGGCGTGCCGTTCGCGACGTGGATGATGAAGGGCTTCTTCGACACGCTGCCGCGCGAACTGGAGCAGGCCGCGAAGATCGACGGCTGCACGGACATGCAGGCGCTGTGGTACATCGTGCTGCCCCTCGCGCGGCCGGGGCTGGCCGCGTGCGGCATCTACCTCGCGATCGTCGCATGGTCGGAGTTCGTCTTCGCCCGAACGCTCGTCACCAAGCCGGACAACTGGCTCGTCACCGTGGGCCTGCAATCGTTTGTCGGCGAGTACCTCGTCGAGTGGCCGGCACTGATGGCCGCCGGTGTCGTCTCGCTGATCCCGATGCTCGTGCTCTTCCTGCTGCTCGAACCGTTCCTCGTCAGCGGCATGACGTCGGGCGCCGTCAAGCAGTAGTCGGTAGGCGAGGCTTGTATCTTGCCCCCGGACCTGTGC
>JANNNM010000040.1:0-3201 GCA_031398535.1 Betaproteobacteria bacterium
CGACATCGTCGTGATGCTGTCCAATTCCGGCGAGACCGACGAACTCGTGACGCTGACGCCCCACCTCAAACGCGAAGGCGCGCGCCTGATCAGCATCACCGGCAACGAACAGAGTTCGCTGGCGCAGGCCGCCGACGTGCACCTCGATGCCGCAGTCGATACCGAGGCCTGTCCGCTCGGCCTCGCGCCCACGGCGTCGACCACCGCCGCGCTGGCGCTGGGTGATGCGCTGGCGTTGACGCTGCTCGATGCGCGCGGCTTCTCGGCCGAGGACTTCGCCCGCTCGCACCCCGGCGGGACACTGGGCCGCCGGCTGCTGACGCGCGTGTCCGACGTGATGCGGTCCGGCACCGCGTTGCCGCTCTCCGCCATCGATGCGACGCTGGGCGACGCCATCGTCGAGATGAGCCGCAAGGGCATGGGCATGACCGTGGTGGTCGATGCCGCGGGCCGCGTGGCCGGCATCTTCACCGACGGCGATCTCCGCAGATGCCTCGACCGCGTCCGCGATGTCGGCGCCGTGCCCGTCACCGAGGTGATGACGCGCACACCGCGCACGATCCGGCCCGAACAGCTGGCGGTCGACTGCGTCGAGATCATGGAAGCCGCGCCGAAGGTGTCGCAGCTGCTGGTCGTCGATGCCACGGGCGTGCTGGTCGGCGCGCTGCACCTGCATGACCTCTTCCGCGCGCGGATCGTCTGATGCCCACCGACACGCTCTCCCGGGCGCGCCGCGTGCGCCTTCTTACCTGTGATGTCGACGGCGTGCTCACCGACGGCCGCATCTATGTCGACGACCTCGGCCACGAGTCCAAGGCCTTCCATGCGCTGGATGGCGTCGGCCTCAACCTGCTGGCGCGCGCCGGCATCGCCGTCGCGTGGATCACCGGCAGCGCCGCGCCTGCGGTCACGCACCGGGCGCGCCGGCTCGGCATCGCGCATGTGATCCTCGATGCCGCCGACAAGGTGCCGCCATGGGAGTCCCTGCGGGCGCAGCTCGGCATCGCGGCCGACGCGTGCGCGCATATGGGCGACGACCTGCCGGACGTGCCGATCTTCATGCGCTGCGGCTTCGCCGTCGCCGTGCCGCATGCGATGCCGTCGGTGCGCGAACACGCGCACTACGTCACGGCCCGCGACGGCGGGCACGGGGCCGTGCGCGAACTGGCCGAGTTCATCCTGGCAGCGCAAGGCCACGACTTCACCGGCGCGCCATCGCCGCGCGCGGCCTGAACGGTCTCCCCGATGGCCGCCCCCGCAAATCCCCGCACGCTGCTCGACCGCTTCACAATGTGGTCGCCCGTGTTGCTGCTGGGCGCGCTCGCGGCGCTCACCTACTGGCTCGACTCGCAGGTCCAGACCCCGCTGCCGCGGCAGGATGGCTCGCACCGGCACGACCCCGACATCATCATCGAGAACTTTCGCGCCGTGACGCTCGATGCCAACGGCGCGCCCTCGCAGTCGATCAGCGGCCGCCGCGCCGTGCATTTCGGCGACGATGGCACCACGGAGTTCGACGACCCGATGCTCGCGCAGACCGAGGCCGGCAAGCCCGCATTCCGCATCACTGCGAAGCGCGCCAAGCTGACCGGCAACCGCGAGGAGGTATTCTTCGAAGGCAACGTGCGCGCCCAGCGTGACGCGGGACCCGCCGAGCCAGGCCAGACGGCCAGCGGCCCCATCCTCGTCACGACGGAATACCTGCACGTGGTCCCGGGCAAGGAAACAGCGACGACCGACAAAGCGGTGACGATCGAGGATCCGCGTGGAATAATCCGCGCGGTCGGGCTCGAACTCGACAACAAGGCCAAGACCCTCAAGTTGAAGTCGGCGGTCAGCGGCACGATGCAGCCACAGGCACTTCCGAAATGATCATGTCAAACACTGCCCTGCGCACGTTCCTCGCCCTGGCCGCCGCCGCGTCCTTCGCGACGCCGCTGCACGCCGAGAAGGCCGACAAGGAAAAACCGATCAGCTTCACGTCCGATTCCGGCGACGTCAATTACGAGAAGAAGAGCGGCGTGCTGAAGGGCGGCGTCGTGATCACGCAGGGAACGCTCACCATCAAGGCCGACCGGATCGATTTCCGGCAGAACGCCGACAACTCGCTGTCGGCCACGGCGGTGGGCAACCCGCTGGCCTTCCGCCAGAAGCGCGACGGCGCCGAGGGCTACTACGAGGGCTGGGCGCAACGCGCCGAATACGACGGCCAGAAGGAGCAGCTCGAGCTCTTCGACAATGCGATCCTGAAGCGCGGGACCGACGAAATCCGCAGCAACTTCATTTCCTACAACGCCGCCACCGAGCACTTCAAGGCCGAGGGCCGGCCATCGGCCACCCCGTCCGCCCCCCCGGGCGCCACGCGCGACGACCGCGTGCGCGGCGTGTTCCAGCCGAAGAGCGACGGACCGGTCGGCAAATCCGCTCCTGCGGGCGACAGCAAGGGCGCGCCCGCGCTCAACCTGAAATCGTCCGGAGAGCTCGCGCCGGGCGCAAAATGAGTCAGCTTCGCGCCACGCGGCTGCAGAAGCGCTACAAGGCCCGCACCGTTGTGCATGACGTGTCGCTCGAAGTCGCCAGCGGCGAGGTCGTGGGGCTGCTGGGGCCGAACGGCGCCGGCAAGACCACCTGCTTCTACATGATCGTCGGGCTGGTTGCCGCGGATGGCGGCTCGATCGAACTGGACGGCGAGGACCTGTCGCACCTGCCGATCCATCGCCGGGCTCGCCGCGGCCTCTCCTACCTGCCGCAGGAAGCCTCCATCTTCCGCAAGCTCACCGTGGCGCAGAATGTGCGCGCCATCCTCGAGCTGCAGGACCTCGATCCGGACACGTTGTCCAACCGCCTCGACGCGTTGCTGGAGGACCTGTCCATCTCGCACCTGGCGGACGCCCCGGCGGTGTCGCTGTCCGGCGGCGAACGCCGCCGCTGCGAGATTGCCCGCGCGCTGGCCACCCGCCCGCGTTTCATCCTGCTGGACGAGCCCTTTGCCGGCGTCGACCCGATCGCCGTGCTCGACATCCAGAAGATCATCGGCTTCCTCAAGGAGCGCGGGATCGGCGTGCTGATCACCGACCATAACGTCCGCGAGACGCTCGGCATCTGCGACCGCGCCTACATCATCAACGAGGGCCGCGTGCTGGCGTCGGGGATTCCCGGCGAGATCGTCTACAATGAGGACGTTCGCAAGGTCTACCTTGG
>JANNNM010000052.1:0-1894 GCA_031398535.1 Betaproteobacteria bacterium
CCCGATTCACATCATCGAGTCCGGTCCTGCGGCCGGCGTGGTGGGTGCTGCCGAGCTCGCGCGGCGTCTCGGCAACCTGAGCCTGCTGAGCTTCGACATGGGCGGCACCACCGCCAAGGCGGCGCTGGTGGAGAAAGGCCAGTACCTGCGCGTGAATTCGCTCGAAGTGGGCGGGGGCATCAACATCGCCGGCCGCCTGTTGAGCGGCGGTGGCTATCACGTGCGCGCGCCGGCCATCGACATCGCCGAAGTCGGTGCCGGCGGCGGCAGCATGGCGCGCCTTGATGCCGGCGGTGCGCTGAAGGTCGGCCCCGACAGCGCGGGCGCGGCACCCGGCCCGGCCTGCTACGGCCGCGGCGGCACCATCCCCACGGTGACCGATGCCAACCTGATCCTGGGCTTCATCAATCCCGTAGCACTCGCGGGTGGCGGGCTGCCTCTTCGCCGCGACCTGGGCGAGGAAGCGCTGCAGCGCGAAGTGGCCGGCCCGCTCAAGCTGGCGTTGGCTGATGCGGCGTGGGGTGTGCATCGCGTGGCCAATGCCACGATGGCGCGCGCGTTGCGCGCCGTCTCGACCGAGCGTGGCCGCGATCCGCGCGATCTCGCGATGCTGGCCTTCGGCGGCAACGGCCCCGTGCACGCCGCAACGCTGGCGCGGCTGCTCGACATCCGCAACATCCTGGTGCCACCGGTGCCGGGGCTCTTCAGCGCCCTCGGGATGCTGTTCCCCGAGATCGAGCATCACTATGTGCGCACCTGCAAGCAGCGCGTCGACCGGCTCGACCTCGTCGCGCTGCATTCGCTATTCCGCGTGCTGGAGGCCGAAGGCGCGGCCGCGCTGGTGGCCGAAGGCTTTGCCGCCGCCGACCATCGCTTCGAGCGATTGGTCGATCTCCGCTACGCGGGCGCCAACTCCGAGCTGACGCTGCCGTTTCCGACGCAGCATGCGGGCGCCTCGTTGCGCGAGCAATTCTCGGTCGCGCACGAGCAGCAGTACGGCTATCGCTCCGACACCGAAACCATCGAGACGATGAACGTTCGCGTGATCGCGCGCGCTTCGATTGCCGTCTCGCAGGTGCCGGAGAGCCTGTCGCTTGGCGACGGCGTCGCGGGCACCGGCGGGTCGCGTAGCGTCTACTTCGGCCCCGACTTCGGGTGGATGGAAACCCCCATCTGCATGCGCAGCGATCTCACTGCAGCGTGGCGTGATGGCCCGCTGCTGGTGGAGGAATTCGACAGCACCACCGTGGTGCCACCCGATGGCCGCGCGCGTCGCATTGCGTGGGACACGATCGAGATCGAACTGGAGGCCGCACGATGAACCGCCTGACCGACCTGCCCGCTGGCGCAGGAACCGCCGCGCCGTCGATCGCACGCGACCCGTTCGCGCTCGAGCTCATCAAGAATGCGCTGGTGGCACTGGCCGACGAGATGGCGCTGACCGTGTACCGCACAGCGCGCTCCTTCGTCGTGAAGGAGGCATTGGATTTTTCCACGGCGCTGTTCCTGGCCGACGGCCAGCTGATCGCCCAGGGGACCTGCCTGCCGTTCCATCTGGGCGCGATGCCCTTCGCCGTCAAGGCGGTCACGCGCGCCTATGCCGGCCTCATCCTGCCAGGCGATCTCTACATCACCAACGACCCCTACGACGGCAGCACGCATCTCCCCGATATCGTGCTGGTGAAGCCCATCTTTCACGATGGCGTACTCGTCGGCTTCTCGGTCGCGCTGGCGCACATGACCGACATCGGCGGGCGGATGCCCGGCGGCAACGCCAGCGATTCTACGGAGATCTACCAGGAAGGTTTGCGCATCCCGCCGTCACGGCTGTGGCGCGAGGGCGAGCCGGACGAGAGCATGTTCCGGCTGATCGAGCGCAACGTGCGCGTGCCCG
>JANNNM010000117.1:0-2096 GCA_031398535.1 Betaproteobacteria bacterium
GGTGAGGATGGTATCGCTGGCCTCGAGCTTGATGACGAGCACCAGGATCGTCATCGCCACCGCCAGCATGCCATCGGTCAGGGCCTCCAGCCGGCCCTTTTCCAGACCGGTGCTGGCAAGCTTGCCGAGCTCGGCGTAGCGTTCGCTGTCCTCCATCAGCCCACCTCCAGCGGATGCGGGCTGCCGCCCAGCACCTGCGCGGCCGCGGCGGGCGCGAGCGCTGCGCCGTCCAGTTCCAGCGCCGTGATGCGCAGCACGCCGCCGCCCCCGCATTGCGCGAAGATCGCGCCGTCGCGCACGGTGAGGCGGGGCGTGGCAGGCGGGCCGGCGGCATCGACGACCCGCGTCTGCAGCACGCGCGCGGGCCGGCCGGCGATGGTCGTCGTGGCGCCGGGGTAGGGTGGTGCCACGGCGCGGACCAGGTTGTGGATCTGCTGCGCGTCCTGCGACCAGTCGATGCGGCCGTCCTCGGGCCGGCGTGCGCCGAAGTAGCTGCCCGCGGCCAGGTTCATCGGCGTGCGGGGCGCGGTGCCGGCCAGCAGGGCGGGCAAAACGCGATCGAGCGTCATCTCCGCCGCGACGCAGACCTTGTCGAAGACCTCGCGCGCGGTGTCGTTGGGCAGGATGGGCACTGCAGTCTGCGCGACGATGTCGCCGGCATCGGGCCTGGCGGCCATCACGTGCAGCGTGGCACCAGTTTCACGCGCGCCATGCAGCACGGCCCAGTTGACGGGCGCGCGGCCGCGGAACTTCGGCAGCAGCGAGCCGTGCATGTTGAAGGCGCCGCGCGGTGCCAGCGCCAGCAGCGCGGGCGCGAGCATCAGCCGGTAGTAGAAGCTGAAGATGAAGTCGGGTTTCAGCGCCGCGATCCGGGCGATGAACTCGGGCGTACTGGGGTCGCGCGGCATCGCGACATCGAGCCCGGCGTCGGTGGCGACATCGGCCACGCGCTCGAACCACAGTGTCTCATCCGGGTTGTCCGCATGCGTCACCACCAGCGGGATGTCCAGACCGTGCGCGCGCAGCACGCGCAGGCAGCGCGCACCTACGTTGGAATAGGCAAAGACGATCGCGCGGTTGCCTGCCATGGGGCTGTGTCAGCCGCGGGGAACGCCCGGCGCGGCAGGCGTGGCCGCGAGGGGAACCGTATCCTCGGGCTTGGCTTCGAGGATCGCCTGGATCGTGTACCGCGGTCGCTCGCGGACCTGCTGGTGGATGCGGCCGACGTATTCGCCGACGAGCCCCACGCCGAACAGCACCACACCCGTCAGGAAGAACTGCAGGATATCGCGATCCCAAAGTGCGGAGATGCCGCCGATGAAGTCGCCGGCCAGCGCGCGCTGCACCATGACCACCGCGTACATCAGCACCGACATCGCGGCCACGAACATCCCGAACAGCGAGAAGAGCTGCAACGGGACCAGCGAGAAGCCAGTCACGAGGTCGAAGTTGAGGCGGATCAGCTGATACAGCGAATACTTCGATTCGCCGGCAGTGCGTTCCTCATGCGCCACCTCCACTTCGACCGGATTGTGCGCGTAGGTATAGGCCAGCGCCGGGATATAAACGCTGACCTCGCGGCTGGCGGCCACCGCGTCGACGATGCCGCGGCTGTACGCCCGCAGCATGCATCCCTGGTCGGTCATCTTGATGTGCGTGATGCGCTCGCGCAGCCGATTCATCGCGCGCGACGCCACGCGGCGCCACCACGCATCCTCGCGTGTGCGGCGGACGCCACCCACGTAGTCGTGGCCGCGCTCCATCGCCTTCAGCAGCGCACCGATTTCCTCAGGTGGATTCTGCAGGTCGGCATCCAGCGTGACGATGCGCTGCCCGCGCACCCGCTCGAAGCCGGCGATGATGGCGGTGTGCTGGCCGTAGTTGGCATTGAAGAGCACGACGCGCGTGACATCCGGGCGCGCGGCGAACTGGTCCTTCAGCATCGCGGCGGAGCGATCCCGGCTGCCGTCGTTGATGAAGATCACTTCGTAGGGCACGTGCAGCGCATCCAGCGCCGGATACAGTCGCGCGAACAGCGCGGCCAGGCCCTCTGCCTCGTTGAAGACCGGGATGACGACGGACAGCTCGGGCGCGGG
>JANNNM010000133.1:0-1556 GCA_031398535.1 Betaproteobacteria bacterium
CACTTTCGCCGGCAAGGGGAAAGTGGAGGAAATTGCGGCGCAGCGGTTGGCACTCGAGGCCGACATCGTGCTCTTCGACCACACGCTCTCCGGCGTCCAGCAGCGCAACCTGGAGCAAAAGCTCGAGTGCCGCGTCGTGGACCGCCCGGGCCTCATCCTCGACATCTTCGCGCTGCGCGCACGCAGCGCCGAAGGCAAGCTGCAGGTGGAGCTGGCGCAACTCGCGCACATGTCCACACGCCTCGCCGGCGGCTGGACCCACCTCGAGCGCCAGACCGGCGGCATCGGCCTCCGCGGCCCCGGCGAGACCCAGCTCGAGACCGACCGGCGGCTGATCGGCGAGCGCGTCAAATTGCTGCGCGGCCCCCTAGCGCGCGTCTCCCGCAGCCGCGCCGTGCAAAGCCGTACCCGGCGCCGGGCGCAGGTGCGCACAGTCGCACTGGTCGGCTACACCAATGCCGGCAAATCGACGCTGTTCAACCGCCTCACCGGGGCCCACGCCCACGCGGCTGACCAGCTCTTCGCCACGCTCGACACCACGCTGCGCAAGTGGCACGTGCCCGGCGCCTTGCCGGTCGTGCTGTCCGACACCGTCGGCTTCATCCGCGACCTGCCGCACGACCTGGTGGCCGCGTTTCGTGCCACGCTGGTCGAGGCCGCGGACGCCGACCTGATCCTCCACGTCATCGACGGCTCCTCCGAGCACCGCGACGAGCAGATTGATGCCGTCGACCAGGTCCTGGAAGCCATCGGCGCCGCCGCCGTGCCCAGGCTGCGCGTCCTGAACAAGATCGATGTCCACGGCGCCGTCCCGGGGGTCGAACGGGATGGCTGTGGTAACATTTCCACTGTCCGCCTCAGTGCCGCAACAGGGGCCGGTTGCATGGATCTGCGCTCTGCCGTTGCCGAGCGTTTCCCCGCCGCCGAGCCAACCACGGGACGCGACGAGGAGCCGCCCCACCAAGTCCTCCCCGATCACGAAGCACCGCCGCAATCGGCTTGAGCCCCGGCGCTGCTGCCCCAATCTACCTGCAGTTCTAACCAACTCGGTCTTTCATGTCGCTCAACGATCCCCAGTGGGGCAAGCGCGGGAATAATGGCGGCGGCGGTCCGCCCGATCTCGACGAAATCTGGCGCAACTTCAATCGCCGCCTCAACGAAATGTTCAGCCGCAAGGGCGGCGGGGACGACGGCGGCAGCCGGCCGCCGGGTCCACCGCGGCGCGGTCTGGCGATCGGCGGCGTTGGACTGCTGCTGGCCCTCGCGTTGCTCGTGTGGTTCGCCAGCGGCTTCTACATCGTCGACGAAGGTCGCCGCGGTGTAGTCACGCGCTTCGGCAAGTACATGGAAACCACGCAGCCCGGTCCGCGCTGGCATCTGCCCTTCCCCGTGGAGGCGGTTGAGCTCGTCGACTTCTCGCAGGTCAAGACCGTCGAAATCGGTTATCGCAACTCCACGCAGAACAAGAACGCGAAGGAGGCGACGATGCTGACGGAGGACGAGAACATCATCGACATCCAGTTCGCCGTCCAATACAACCTCAACAGCGCCGAAGC
>JANNNM010000201.1:0-5775 GCA_031398535.1 Betaproteobacteria bacterium
CCACCGGCAGCAGCAGCGCCACCGTGGCCGCCGCAAGCTGCAGCGACAGGACCAGCGCGGGGCCGTCCATGGTCCTTAACTCTCGGGGAGCGTGAATCCGTAGCGGCGGAACACGGCGCGCGCCGCGGGTTGCTGCAGGTACGCGAAGAACGCGCGCGCGACGGGACCGGCGCGCTTGGTCAGCACCATGCGCTGATGCAATGGCGCGTGCAGCGTCGACGACAGCAGCACGGACTCGCCCTTGCCGGCCAGCGCGGGTGAGCGCGCCAGCGAGTTGGCGACGATGCCCGCCTGCGCCGCGCCGCTGGCGGCGAATTGCGCGGCCTGCGACACGTTTTCGCCGAGCGCGAGCTTGGCCGATACCTGCGGCCAGATGCCGGCCTTCTGCAACGCTTCGCGCGCCGCGCGGCCGTAGGGCGCATGGTCCGGGTTGGCGATGGCCAGGCGCTTCAGGCGGCCATCCTTGGCTGCTGCACCCAGGTCGGCGAGCGTCGCGTCGGCCTTCAACGGCGAGCCGGTGGGCACGAACAGCACGATGCGTCCGGTGGCATAGCGGACGCCCGCATCTTCGGTGCGGCCTTCGGCGGCCAGCGCCTCGACATAGGCCTCGTCGGCGGACAGGAACATCTCGAACGGCGCGCCCTCGGCGATCTGCCGGCGGAAATTGCCCGACGAGCCGAACGCGATGTTCAAGTCCTGGCCCGTGCTGCGGCGAAACGATTCGGCGATCTCCGTCAGCGCGAACTGCAGGTCCGACGCAGCCGCGATGTTCGGCGGCGCGGCGGCCTGGCTGGCCGGCGCGAGCGCGAACACGGCCAGCGCCAGGATGGCGGCAAGCTTGCGTGCCTGTAAGCGGATCGTCATATTTGTGCGGATATTACGGTAGATGCACTATAGCGAAATTCAGGACGGTGCGCCTAGGGGTTCAGCAGCTTCCTGAAGGCGCGGATGTCGGCGGCCGCCGCCGTGGCAGCGGTCTTCTCGATGTTGCGATAGCGGCGCACCACTTCGGCGCCGAGCGGCGTCAGGGCCGTGCCGCCACCGCGCACGCCCCCGGCTTCGGCCGTGACCACGGCGCTTGCGAAGCAGCGGTTCATCGTGTCGACCAGCAGCCACGCGCGGCGATAAGACATCCCCAGTTCCTTCGCGGCCGCCGTGATCGAGCCAGCCGCGGCAATCGCTTCGAGCAGGTCGATCTTGCCGGGGCCGACGGCAATGTCGTCGCCGCGCGTGATGCGCAGCCGAAAGCGGATGTCGGTGGTCGCAGGCATGTTCGTCGCGGGTGGTGCGGGTGCAGCCTAGGACACCGCTGCGGTCGGATTCTGCACCCGACCAATCTTCGGGTACAGGTCGTCCAGCAAGGCGCGCCCGGCATCGCCCAGGACTTGCCGCGCAGCCGCCTGCCGCTGTGCTTCGTCGATCGCCGGCGCGCGCAGTTCCCACAACGCGGAGACCTGCGGCCTCATCGTCGCGAGTGTTGCCATCACGCGCTCGCGCCAGAACGGCGGATATTCGCTGGCGTGCCACTCGCCGCGGCCCCGGCCGTAGTGCGCGACCGCGAGATAGCGCAGCAGCAGCGTGGCCAGCAAGGCATCGAGGAACGGATCATCCCAGCGCATCGCGTCGTCGGTCTTGCCGCGCGCGATGTTGTAGCCGCGCGCCGCGCCCGCGCCGCCGAGCGCGCCCAGCAAGGCGCCGGTCAGCATGCCCGCGCCGAAACTCAGGCCACCCACGGCGAGATCCGCGGCCAGGCCGGTCATCGCGCCGGACACGATGCCGCCGATGGCGGCCGCCTTGCCTTCGTCGACGCGGCCGTCCGCCACCACGTCGGTGGTCACGCGCGCTTCCACTTCCGCCGCGGCGCGGCCGTCGAGCCCGTAGACCGCGATCAGCCGGTCCATCGCGGCGCGCAGGTCGCGGTCGAGCTGTCGCGCCAGTTCCTGCAGCGCGTTGCCCTGCGCCGGGTCCCCGTCGCGCCGCATCGCGCCGATCGCCTGCGTGATCCGCTGCAGCATGGGCGCCGAGGGCAACACGACGCGCGCGCCCACGGCCGCCGCAAGGGGGCTCGGCCAATGCCGCCATCGCGTCGTCGAACTGCGCCCAGCGCCGTTGGCGCCACGCGGCGGCCAGGCGCGCAAAGACCGCACGCTGCGGGGCCGGCAGCAACGTCTCGATGGCATCGAAGAGTGCGAACTCCTGGACCCAGCAGCGTGCAAACGCATCGAGGGGCAGCACCGACTGCACGACCGCGTAGCGTTGCAACGCGCTGCGCCAGCGTTCGATTTCCGCCGCCTCCACGGCAGCCGGTCGCGGCGGCCCGGTCTGGTTCAGCAGCACCACCACCGGCTTGCCGATCCAGCCCAGCACCGCCAGTTCCGGCGCAAGATACCCCGCGTCCTCCGGGGCCTCGGCGGCGTTGACGAGATAGAGGACCACGTCGGCGCTGTCGCGCACGTTGCGCACGGCCAGCTGCGTTAGGTAGAACGGCCGGTCGCGGAAGCGATCCCACACCTCGGCCAGGAACCAGCCGACGGGGTTGCCTTGTTGCGCCAGCCGCTTGGCCAGGCGCACGCTGTCGCCGAAACCCGGCGTGTCCCACAAGAGCAAGGTGTCGCCTTCCGGCGTGTCGACCAGCGGCCACGATGTGGCTTCGATCGTCACGTGCGGCGCATCGCGTACCTCGCCGACATCGCGGCCCAGCAGCGTGCGCGCCAGCGTGGTCTTACCCGCATTGGTATGCGAGATCAGCGACAGTGAAATGGTCGCTGCGGTCATGGCGCGGGGCGAGGCGCCGTCAGCGCAGCATCGAGCGCCCGCTCGGCAGACGCGAAGTCCGGTGCCGCAAGATCGACGAACAACATCGCGCAGCGATGGTCGTCGCCCAGGCGCCGCCACAAGGCGCGCCGCGCGTCGAGTCGTGCCGCATCGTCGCCCAGGCGCGCGCGCATGCCGGATTCGTCGACCACCGCCAGCGGCGCATCGCCCGCGCGGGCGGTCGCGGCCATGGCGGCGAGGAAGGCGCCGTGCGTTTCGGGCTCGGGGGTTGCGGCCAGGTTGAACAACATGACCTGCCAATCTGCAGACGATGCGATGGCCGCGGGTTCATCCGCGCCATAGGCCACCGCGGGTGCCATGGTCACTTGTGCATTGCCCCCCACGGCGCGGCCGAGGATGGCCGCCAGCGTGGACGCGGCCGCCGGATCCGGCGTGAAGCTGTACGGGACGACGCGCACCGGCACCGGGCCATCGTGCAGGCCCCGCAGCAGGCGCAGGAAATAGGATTCGCCGAGCGCGACCGGCAGCCGCGCGGCGCGATGCCGCTCGAGAAGGCCCGCAAGCAGCGCCAGTACCAGCCGCGGCACGATCACCACCAGCGCCAACGTCGCCGCCATCCAGTGCAGCCACGGTGCCGCATTGGCGCTGCCCGGGGCGCGGATCGCGGCGATCGCGGCCACGTCGGGAATGGCGTGGGCGGTGAGCCACACGCCCGGCGCATAGAAGATCGCGAGCAGCTGCCGCACGAATGGCGCGTCGAGGAAGGTGCTTTCCCAGGTCGCCCGATACTCGACGGCGATGCCGCGCCAGTAGAGGCCCACGATCACGCCGAGCGCCAGCGCGGCGGCGGCCAGGTGCAGCACGCGCGCGGCCCGCTTCGCATACAACGGCGACGACAGATCGATCCAGGCGCCCGCCCACGCGGCCATCGCCTGCGGCATCGGGTCGGTGTCGCCATCGCGGGGCGCGCGCGCCGGACGGCGGTTGGCGGCAAGCCGCACCACGGCACGCCGAAAGGGGCCCATCGGACTGGCATCGCCGTAATGCAGCACGTAGCCCGCGCCCAGCACCGCATATACAGCGAGGTTCCACAGCACCAGCAGCAGCACCGGCGGCGCCAGCACATTGATCCGCTGCGTGCCGTCGATGCGGTCGACCACCACACCGGCCACGAAGGCCAGCGCGACGATGGCCACGCCGACCCACGGCCGCCAGCGCCACGCGCGCACCATCGACGGCAATGCGCGGGAGCGGGTCGACAACCGTTCCAGTGCCAGTGCCGCGCGCCGCGCGATGAAGTCTTCCGGCGCGGCATGCTCGCCGACCACCTGCGCCGCGGCACGACTGGCCCATGCGCGGTCGTCGTCGGTCCAAGTTGTGCGCGCGCGATCGGCCTCCTCCAGCGCCCGGACCGCCGTCACCTCCATCGCGCTGCGCTCGTTCATGGCCCGCATGCTACCGCGCCGCGAAACCGGAAGAGGGGCCAGGCTCGATTAAACAAAGGGGTCAGGGTCAATCACGCAATGCGACCCTGACCCCTTTGTTGACCCTGACCCCATTGTTACAACTTGCGGGGCGGCAGCGGGCCACGCGCCAGCTTGGGTCGCGGGCCGAAGTCCGGCACGCGCGGCTTGACGGTGGCGATTTCCGCCAGCGCGACGGCCAGCGCCTTTTCGAGCTGTCGGTCGTGCCCCGACGCGCCATCCTGCGGCGCGTTGTCGATCTCGATCTGCGGATCGGTGCCGTAGTTCTCCACGCCGAAGCCGGCATCGTTGAACCAGAACGAGAACTCGGGCTGCGTCGTCGACGTGCCGTCCACGAGGCCATGCCGCGGCCAGATGCCGACGACGCCGCCCCACGTGCGCGTGCCCACCAGCGGGCCGATCTTCATCTGCTTGAAGTTGTGCGAGAAGATGTCGCCATCGGAGCCGGCGTGCTCGTTGGTCAGCGCCACGACCGGACCGAGCGGTGCCTCTTCCGGATAGGGGGAGGCCGCCATCCACCGCGCCGTGCCATAGGCAATGCGCTTGCGCGCGAACTTCTCGAGCAGCAGTTGCGACACATGGCCGCCGCGGTTGTAGCGCAGGTCGACAATGATCGCCTCGCGGTCGGATTCCCCCGCGAAATAGCGATGGAACTCGGCAAAGCCCGCAGCCTGCATGTCGGGCAGGTGCAGGTAGCCCACCTTGCCCTGCGATTGCGTGTGCACCCATGCGCGGTTGCGCTCCACCCATTCGCGATACAGTGCGGGCACGTCGTCCGGCAGCGTCTGCACGAGTACCGGGCGCGTCGTCGTCTTGTCGCCTTCACCACTCGCGAGCGTCAATTCGACCTTGCTGCCGCCCTGGTGCACCAGCAATGCCTGCGGCGGCACGGTGCGCGACACCGGCTGGCCGTTCACCGCCACGATGCGCTCGCCCACTTTCGCCGCCACACCGATGGCGTTGAGCGGCGAATCCGCACCCGTTTCCCACGCGTCGCCGGTGACGATCCGCGTGATCGTGTAGCCCTGCCCGTCGGCGGCCAGCGCCAGTTCGGCGCCGAGATGTCCCAGCGTCAGCGCCGGCGGCTTGCGGTGGTCGCCGCCCATCTCGTACGCGTGCGAGGTACCGAGCTCGCCGTGCAATTCCCAGATGAGATCGGAGAGTTCACCACGCGTCGACACCCGTTCGAGCAACGGCGCATAACGATCGTAGACCGCGTTCCAGTCGATGCCGGACATGTCCGCGGTCCAGAAGTGGTCGCGCTGCATCCGCCACACTTCGCGCAGCATCTGCTTCCACTCGCTGCGCGGCGACACGGAGACGCGGACGCGGCCGAGATCGATCCAGCCGGACTTGCGCGACGGCGCCTCGCCACCGTCCTCGGGCTTGCGGTCGGCCGCGATCGCGCGCAGCTTCTTGCCATCCTGCACGACCATCGCGGTACCGCTGGCGTTGACAACGAAACGATCGACCTTCTCCAGCATCGTTTCCGGGCGCAGCGTCGCGAAGTCGAAGA
>JANNNM010000774.1:0-1210 GCA_031398535.1 Betaproteobacteria bacterium
GTCGCGCGCCAGTTCCGTGAAGGACGGGCAGCCCCAGATGTCCGCATCGACACCCCAGTCCTTCTTCAGCAGGTCGGCCGCGGCAATGGCCTCGCGCAGAATGACGCCGGAGCCCAGCAACTGCACGCGCGGCGACTTGCCTTTGGACTTCTCGCCGTCGCGCAGCTTGTACATGCCCTTCAGGATGTCCGTCGCGGCGCCTTCCGGCATCGCGGGATTCTGGTAGTTCTCGTTCATCAGCGTGATGTAGTAATAAACATCCTCCTGCTCCTGATTCATCCGGCGCAGGCCATCCTGGATGATCACGGCCACTTCGAACGCAAACGACGGGTCCCACGAGATGCAGTTGGGCACTGTTGCGGAGATGAGATGCGAGTGGCCGTCCTCGTGCTGAAGGCCTTCGCCGTTCAGCGTGGTGCGGCCCGCGGTGCCGCCCAGCAGGAAGCCGCGCGAGCGCATGTCGCCGGCGGCCCAGGCAAGGTCGCCGATCCGCTGGAAGCCGAACATCGAATAGAAAATGTAGAAGGGGATCATCTGCACGCCGTGCGTCGAGTACGACGTGGCTGCGGCGATCCAGTCGCACATCCCGCCAGCCTCGTTGATGCCTTCCTGCAGGATCTGTCCTTTCTTGTCCTCCCTGTAGAACATCAGCTGGTCGTGGTCCTGCGGCGTGTAGAGCTGCCCCTGCTGGTTCCAGATGCCCAGTTGCCGGAACATGCCCTCCATGCCGAAGGTGCGCGACTCGTCCGGTACGATCGGCACGATATGCTTGCTGATGTTCTTGTCGCGGATCAGCAGCTGCAGGATCTGCACGAACGCCATCGTCGTCGAGATCTCGCGGTCGTCGCTGCTCTTCAGGAAGCGGTCGAACACGGCGAGCTCCGGCACCACCAGCGGCGCGGCCTTCTGCCGGCGCTGCGGCAGGTAGCCGCCCAGTTCCTCGCGCCGCGCGTGCATGTACGCGAGTTCCGGCGAACCCTCCGGAAAATTGACGTAGGGAATCTCGTCGAGCTTGTCGTCCGGCACCGGGATCTGGTAGCGGTTGCGAAAGATCCGCAGCGAATCGACGGACATCTTCTTCTGCTGGTGAGGCGCCGCCATAGCCGGCCATCACCGCCACATATTGCGTGTCGCCGACCTTGAAGCTGACCGGTCCGGCAACGACGCCGGTCTGGGCATCGAAATTCCACAGCGGCTTGCCGTTGGTGGC
>JANNNM010000289.1:0-6027 GCA_031398535.1 Betaproteobacteria bacterium
CCGGCCATGGCGATGGCGGCGATCCCGAGCATCCAGCGCAAAGCTGACTTAAGCATGGGGCCTCCTCGAGGCTTGGCATGGAACCTGCGATTATGCCGAAGTCATAGCCATGGCGCCATGACCGGCCGGCAGCCCCTTCCGCGAACGGAGGGCTGCCGGGGCCATCCTACGCGGTCGCGACCATGCCGTGGTGGCGCAACAGGGCGTCCAGTTCCGGCGGGCGGCCGCGGAAGGCGACAAAGGACTCCAGCGCCGGCCGGCTGCCGCCGCGTGCCAGCACCTCGTCGCGGAACCGCGCGCCGGCGGCAGGCGACAGCACGCCCTGTTCCTCGAACAGGCTGAAGGCGTCGGCGGAAAGGACCTCCGCCCACTTGTAGCTGTAATAGCCGGCCGCGTAGCCGCCGGCGAACACGTGGCCGAACGATTGCATCATCCGGTCATACGGCGCGTGCTTCGCGACGGCGACTTCCTGGCGCACGGCGTCGAGCATGGCCTGCGGCGCCGTCATGTCCTGCCCCGAGCGTGCGTGCAGCAGCATGTCGAAGAGACCGAGTTCGACCTGGCGCATCGTGGCCATGCCGCTCATGAAGTTCTTGGCGGCGGTCATCTTGTCGAACAACGCACGCGGCAGGGCGGCGCCGGTGTCGACGTGGCGCGTCATGTGCTGTACCACGTCCCATTCCCAGCAAAAATTCTCCATGAACTGCGACGGCAGCTCGACCGCATCCCACTCGACGCCCTGGATGCCGGAAATGCCGGCGACATCGACGCGCGTCAGCAGCTGGTGCAGGCCATGGCCGAACTCGTGGAAGATCGTGATGACTTCGTCGTGCGTGAACGTGGCGGGCTTGCCGTCCACGGGCGCGGAGAGATTGCAGGTGAGATAGGCGACCGGATGCTGGATGGCGCCGGCAACGTGACGGCGGTTGATCGCGTCATCCATCCACGCGCCCCCCTGCTTGCCTTCGCGTGCATAGAGGTCGAAGTAGAACTGGCCGACCAGCGCGCCGTGGCGATCCCTGATGTCGAAGAAGCGCACCGACGGATGCCAGGTGGCCGCGCGGGCTTCGCGGATGTGCACGCCGTAGATGGTCTCGACGACGCGGAAGAGTCCCTGCAGCACCTGGTCTTCCGGGAAGTACTGCCGCACTTCCTGTTCCGAGTAGGCGTAACGCTGCGCCTTCAGGCGCTCTGCGGCGAACGCGCGATCCCACGGGGCGAAGTCCGGCAGGTCGAGCTCGGCGCGCGCGAATGCGGCAAGCTCCGCGTAGTCGCGCTCGGCATAGGGCCGCGCACGGCGCGCGAGGTCGCGCAGGAAGGTGATGACTTCATCGGGCGTGCCGGCCATCTTCGGCACCAGCGAAACCTCGGCGTAGTTGTGATAGCCGAGCAGGGACGCCGATTCGTGGCGCAGCGCGAGGATGCGCGTGATGATCGCGGAGTTGTCCCACGCGATGTTGGCGCCCAGCTCCGACGCACGCGTGCTGTACGCCTCGTGCATCCGCTGGCGCAGGTTGCGGTTGTGCGCATACTGCAGCACCGGCAGGTAGCAGGGCCCGCGCAGCGTCAGCTTCCAGCCCTCCTTGCCGTCGGCCGCGGCGGCATCGCGCGCGGCTGCGAGCACATCCTGCGGCACGCCGGCGAGTTCGGCGGCATCGGTGACATAGAGCGCCCACGCATTGGTGGCATCGAGCAGATGCTCTTCGAACTGCGTGGACAACTCCGCCAGTTCCTCCTGCAAGGCCTTGAAGCGCGCCTTGCCCGCAGCATCGAGCTCGGCGCCGCCCAGCTTGAAATCGCGCAGCTCGTTGTCGATCAGCTTGCGCTGGTCCGGTGCCAGTGCGGCAAACGCGGCCTGCGCGCGCAGCGCGCGGTATTTGTCGTAGATGCGCAAGTCCTGCGAAAGATCGGTGTGGAACGCGATGACATGGGGCAGGCTGGCGTTGTACGCATCGCGGAGCTCAGGCGTGTTGACCACGGCGTTGATGTGCCGGACGGCACCCCAGGCGCGGTCGAGGCGATCCAGGCAGGTGGCGAGAGGTTCGACGACGCTGTCCCACGTGGGCGCGCTGGTGTCCTGCGCGATGGATTCGACGGTCTGCCGGGCTTCGCTCAGCAACGCTTCGACCGCCGGGCCGATATTTTCAGGACGAATGGCATCGAAACGGGGCAGGCCCGAGAAATCGAGGATGGGGTTGGACGACGCATGCATGGGGGATTTCCTTGTGCAGATAAGGGGCGGTCACACCTCGTGGGTGCGCAGCCGGTGGTCGAGATGGGCGAGATCTTCCGGGGTGCCGATATTGGCCCAGCGTCCGTCGAAATACTCGCCGGACACCATGCCCTGGGCGATCCATTGCAGGTAGAGAGGAAGCAGTTTGAGCTTCTCCCCGCGCGGAAGTTCGCCGAACAGGGCGGTATCGTACAGCCCGATGTTGCCGAAGGTCAGCCGGGACTTTCCAGCGGCCCGGATCATGCCGTCTTCCAGCGCGAAATCGCCGTCCGGATGGAACGGCGGGTTGGGGACCATGACGAGGTGCACGCGGGTGCTGCCGCCTGCACACATGGCGTCGGCGCGCACGGCCAGTGAGCCGTAGTCGAACGCGGTGGCGATGTCCGCCGACACGATCAGCACCGGTCCGGCCGGCAGCAGCGGCATTGCCGTGGCGATGCCGCCGGCAGTTTCGAGCGGCACCGGCTCGATCGACCACGCGATATCGACGCCGAAGTCGCGGCCGTCGCCCAATGCTGCGGTGAGTTGCGCGGCGAGATGGGATGCATTGATCACGATGTTGCGATAACCGCCGCGTGCCAGCGCTTCGATCTGCCAGACGATCAGTGGCTTGCCGCCGGCTTCAAGCATCGGCTTCGGCATGACGTCGGTCAGCGGGCGCATCCGCTCGCCGCGGCCGGCGGCAAGGATCATCGCCGTGCGCGTCGCGGCCATTAGAAGGTGTAACCCACCGTGTGCGGGCGCTTGTCCATCGCGTCGAGCAGGGCCAGCAGCGGTTCCAGTCGGCGATAGCGCGCGCAGGCGCCGCGCAGGTAGGCCATGACGAGCGGCATGTCCTTCAGGTAGCCGTCCTTGCCGTCGCGGTGGCAGAGCCGCGCGAAGATGCCCAGCACCTTCAGTTGGCGTTGCACGCCCATCCATTCGAAGTCGTGCCAGAACGCGCCGAAATCCTCGTGGACCGGCAAGCCGGCCTTGCGCGCGCGTTCCCAGTACCGCACGGCAAAGTCGATCTGCCGCGATTCGTCCCAGCCGATGTACGCATCGCGCAGCAGCGAGACGAGATCGTAGGTGATGGGGCCGTAGACGGCATCCTGGAAATCGAGCACGCCGGGGTTGGGCGCGCTGACCATCAGGTTGCGCGAGTGAAAGTCGCGGTGCACGAAGACCTGCGGTTGCGCGAGATTGTTGGCGATCAGCAGCGCGAACACGCGATCGAGCGTGGCGCGTTCTGCGGCGGTGAGCACATGGCCGCGATGACGCCCCACGTACCATTCGGGAAAGAGCTCCAGTTCGCGGCGCAGCAACGCTTCGTCGTACGCGGGCAGCACGCCGTCGCGCGACGTTTGCTGGAAGCGCAGCAACGCATCGATGGCATCCATGTAGAGGTCGCGCGCCGCGCCGTCGTTCAGTGCGTCGAGATACGTGGTGTTGCCGAGGTCGCTCAACAGCAGGAAGCCTTGCTCCAGGTCCTGCGCGAGGATGGCCGGGGCATGGACATCCGCGGCATGCAGCAGCGCGGCGACGTGCACGAAGGGCCGGCAGTCCTCCTGCGGCGGCGGCGCGTCCATCACGATCAAGGTGGCGGCGGCCGCTGCAATGGCCGGCGGTTGCGTCGGCGTGACCCGGAAGTAGCGGCGAAAGCTCGCGTCCGCCGAGGCGGGGGCCAGCGCGAATGCAGAGGTCCCGAGGGTGTGCACAAGCCATTGCGCAAGCGCATCGTGGCGCGGGTCGGCGGCAGGTGGAAGCATCGGTGTCCGGTGTGTGTTTCGCGGCGCCGCGAAGGACGAAAGGCGGGGATCGGGCGGCACGCGCCGCACCGTTGGCCAAGTGGGCGCGGACGGGCAGGCTTGAATGCCTCATTTTAACAAACTCGCCAGTGTGAATTCATCAATGAAGTCCCGCCTCCCGCGCTGGCCCGTCGTCGCCGCTTCGGCGGTGAGCGTGTGCCTGTCGGGCACGCTGGCCGCGCAGGAGCTGACGTTGAAGCTCGCGCGCGAAATCGCGCCGATCGCACCCAAGTCCGCGGCGGGTACCAGTCGCGCCGGGACGGTCGACACCGACCCGCCGCGCGTGGCCGAGCTGGCCGGCGCGGCGCGGCCACAGGTACCGGCGCCGCTGTCCCCTGTGCCGCCGCCGGCGGCCAGCGGTCCGGAGGAACGTGGCGCCGTCTACCTTCGCGCCGACCGGCTGGAAGGGTCGAGCGAAAAGAAGATCGAGGCCGCAGGCAAGGTCGAGCTGCGTACGCGGCGCGAGACAGTACTGGCCGACTGGCTGCAGTACGACTTCGACAACGACGAGATCTGGGGCAAGGGCGGCGTCACGTTGCGGCGGGGCCTCGACTGGATCTCGGGCCCCGAGGTCAAGTTCCAGCGGTCGCGCGAGATCGGCTACTTCGACGAACCGCGCTTCTTCATCAGCGAGAACGCGTCGCGCGGCGAAGCCAAGGCCATCCGGTTCGAGGGCCCCGACCTCTACTCGGGCACCGACGCGCGCTACACCACGTGCGTGGCGCCGAACAACGACTGGTACCTGCGCAGCGACGACATCGAGATCGACAAGTCGCGGCGCATCGGCACGGCGCGTGGTGCGCGCGTGTACTTCCTCGACGTGCCCGTCATGTACGCGCCATGGCTCGAGTTTCCGCTGTCGAATGAACGGAAGTCCGGCTTCCTGACGCCGACGATCGGCTCCACGCAGATCCGCGGCTTTGAAATCGCGACACCGTATTACTTCAACATCGCGCCGAACTACGATGCGACGTTCGTGCCGCGCCTCATGACGCGCCGCGGCCTGCAACTCGGCGGACAAGGTCGCTACCTCTTCGAGTCCGCCGCCGGCGAGGCCATAGGCGAGATTCTTCCGGACGACCGCGTCACCAATTCGGCGCGCTGGGCCGTGTCGTGGAAGCACAGCCAGCAGATCCAGCCGTGGCTCTCGGGCTACCTCAACTACAACCGGGTGTCGGACGACACGTACTTCGCGGACTTCTCCGATCGCGTCGCGGTGACGTCACAGAAGACGCTGCCGCAGGAAGCGGGCCTCGTCGCGAACTACGGGCCATTCAACATGCTGACGCGCGTGCAGGCGTTCCAGACGTTGCAGGATCCGAATCCGGATGCCTATGTCGTGCCGCCGTACAACATGCTGCCGCAGGTCAAGGCTTCGATGGCCGAGACCGACTGGATGGGCCTCACCTGGAGCGGCACCGCGGAGTTCGTGCGCTTCTCGCAATCGTCCCTCGAACCGACGGGCAACCGCACGTCGCTCTATCCGTCGATGCGCTGGATCCGGCAGGGCAGCGCGTGGTTCGTCAACGCGCACGCCGGCATCTCCGCCTGGCAGTACGACCTCAATGCGCCCACCCCCGGCGTGCCGGACGGCCGCGCTGGCGTGGGCGTGCCGGTGGCAAGCCTGGACGCCGGCCTCATCTTCGAGCGCGACACAAGCATCTTCGGCACGAACTTCGTGCAGACGCTTGAGCCCCGCGCGCTCTATACGTACATCCCGTACCGCAACCAGAACCAGCTGCCGGTGTTCGACACCGTGCAGGACGACTTCAACTTCACGCAGCTCTTCAGCGAGAACCGTTTCATCGGTGGCGACCGGATGGGCGACACCAACCAGCTGGCGCTGGCCGTCACGTCGCGGTTCCTCGATCCCTCGACGGGCTCGGAACGCTTCCGCCTGGCGGTGGGCCAGCGCTTCTACTTCGAGGACCAGAAGGTCAACCTGGGGGGCACGCCGCAGCTCGCCGGATCGTCCGACTTCCTGGTCGGTGCCGAGGGCCGGCTGGC
>JANNNM010000293.1:0-4012 GCA_031398535.1 Betaproteobacteria bacterium
AGCTGGAACGCGAGCACGACACGCAGCTCTCGTTCACTCCAGGGTTTCCGATGGCGGACTTTCCGGAGTGCCAGATGGCGGTGTTCGGCTACGGCCCCGACGCCGGACGCGTGCAGAAGGCGGTGGATGCGCTGGCCAATGCCGTGCACGATGCCGAGCACGAGTTCGCGCTCGACCTCTTCGAACCCGATGCGGCCGTCACCCGCGCGGCGCAGCGCGGCGAACCCGGTGCGCCCGTCGTGCTGGCGGACACGCAGGACAATCCCGGCGCGGGTGGCAACGGCGACACCACGGGCCTCCTCGCCGCACTCCTCAAACGCAATCCGCGCGACGCGGTGCTGGGCCTGCTGATCGATCGCGCGTCGGCGTTGCAAGCGCATGCGATCGGCGTGGGCCGCACCGCGCAGTTCAGGCTCGGCGCAACATCCGGTGTACCGGGCCACGTGCCGCTGGCCGGTGAGTTCACCGTCGAATCGTTGGCCGACGGCAGGTTCACCTGCACGGGGCCGATGTTCAAGGGCTTCCAGATGAATCTGGGGCCGATGGCCGTGCTGCGCCAGGGCAACGTGCGCGTGGTGCTGGCGTCGAAGAAGGTCCAGGCTGCCGACAAGGCGATGTTCCGGCACGTCGGCATCGAGCCGCGCGAGCAACGCATCCTGGCGCTCAAGAGTTCCGTGCACTTCCGCGCCGATTTCCAGCCGATCGCGAAGGAAATCCTGGTCGTGGTGGCGCCGGGCCCGGCCAAGGCCGACCCGACGATGTTCAACTGGTCGCGATTGCGGCCGGGGCTGCGGTTGAAGCCTGGCGGCCCGGGCTTCGTGCCGCCTGCGGCCTGACGGCGGCGGACCCCACGACCCGCGATGCGCGCGCCCATGTAAGCTTCGCGACGACCAGCCTTCGCCACGAGCCTGCCATGCCCATGCAGCGAGACTTCAGTTTGTTGATCGACGTCGGCAACACGTTCCTGAAGTGGGGACTGTTCCGCCCGTCCGCGCATGGCACCGCCCGCGAAAATCGCGTCGAGTCCGGGCACGCGCTGCACGAGGAGATCACCGCGCTGCCCGTGCAGTTCATGAAGCTGCCCACGCCGTCGCGCATCGTGATCTCCAACGTCGCAGGCTCGCGCGTGCGCGCCACCACGATCCGCCTGCTCGAAGTGTGGCCCGATGCGCCGATGCCCTACTGGCTGGTGCCGCAGGCCGAGCAATGCGGCGTCACCAACCGGTATCGCAATCCCGCGCAACTTGGCAGCGACCGGTGGGCCGCGCTGATCGGCGCCCGCCACCTGATGGGTCCGCGTCCGTTGATGGTCGTCGTGTGCGGCACGGCCACCACGATCGACTTCCTGTCCGCTGAAGGCGTGTTCAAGGGCGGCATGATCATGCCCGGCGTGGGGTTGATGTTGCGTTCGCTGCACGAAGGCACCGCCGCGCTGCCCGACCAGGGCGGCGAGTTCTCGATGTATCCGACGCAGACGGTGGATGCCATCGCCAGCGGTTGCCAGCATGCGCAGGCCGGCGCCATCGAGCGATTGTTCGCCCTGGAAGCGAAGGAAGCGCCGGGCGTGGTATGCATCGTTTCCGGCGGCGCTGCCGGCGCGGTCGCGCCGCGGCTGTCGATTCCCTTCCAGCAGCACGAGAACCTCGTGCTCGAGGGCCTGTACCGGATCAGCCAGTCGGTGTAGGCGTCACGGCGCGCCCAGCAGCAGGTAGACGCTGAACGCACCGGCGTTGCCGACGCCCGCACCGAGGTACGCGGGACCCGCAAACGTATCCGCGCCCAGGAACACCGACCCCGAGAAGAGCGTGCCCGGCGACGGCAGGCCGTCGACGCGATTGCGCATCGTGCCGACTTCAGCCGACCCGCCGAGATACACGCCCGACCCCAGCAGGTCAGGCAGCGGAAACACGCGGTTGTAGTACATCGCGCGGCCGAATGCATATTCGCGTCCGGCAAACTGGTTCAGGCGAAAGCCGGAAAGCCGCAACGGGCCGCCCAGCGTGAACGACTCGTAGGCCGGCATGTCGGTGCCAAAATCGGATCCACCAGCAACGAGCAGGTTGAGCGTATGCGAACCCCATGACTTGACGTAAGTGCCGCGACCTTCGATGCGCTGGTAGTCGACGGCCGAGCCGATTGCCGTCGTGGCCGCGTAGTACGAAGCCAGCGCCGAGTAGCCCGATCGCGGAAACCACGCGTGGTCGAGCTGGTCGAGCGTGAACAACACGCGCGGCCCCGCCGTGAGTTGGCGCACGGTCGGCAGTACCGGATCGCCCGTTTCCACCCGCGCGTTGACGTTCGTCCACTGCAGGCCAGCTCGCAGCATGCCCACCGTGCCGAAGGTGACGCCCGCATCGAAACCGGCGCGCGCGATGCCGACCAGGTAGTCGGCGATCCGCTCGTCGCCGTAGAACACGCCGCGCGAGATCTGCCCCACCTGGCCATAGACGGACCCGAACCACACGCCGGCTTCGGTCAGCGGCTGGTAGAACTCGCTGTAGAGGTGCGTGTCCTGGCCCACCTGCGCTTCGGTCAGCCATTCGCCGCCCAGCCGGTTCAACCAGCTGCGGCGATATTGCACAAGCAGGTTGAACGCGTTGTCGCCCTGGAAGTCGCTCTCCAGGCCGATGCCGAAGCGCAGGTAATCGGCACCCCATGATTTCTCGCGCGGCGCAATCACCATCGCGCGCGGTCCACCATCACCGGAGATGTGATAGTCGACGCTCTCGAAGTCGCCACGGCCGTAGATCCGGCGCAGGTCGGCGCCGATCTTGGTCTCGGACAAGGATTCGTTGGGCTTGCTCTGCAGGAGTCCGCGCAACACCTCCGGATTGGTTTTCTCGAGGCCCTCGAAGCGAATCTCGGCCACGGTGCCGAGATCCTTGCTGCTGGCCGTCTGCGTCGCCCGCAACGCCGCGTACTGGTCCGCCGGCAGGCTGTAGCGCGACAACGATGACGCCATCCTGCGCGTCGCTTCCTCGCCCAGGCGGATGGCGTCGGTCGAACGCGTGAAGCTGCTGGCCGAGATCGTGCCAAGGTCGGGCTCGATCAGCACGTCGCCGGGACCCAGGCTCTTCAGCTGCTGGTCCACCGTCTGCTTGCCGAGGAAGTTGACGAGCTGGCCCGCGACCGACAGCGCCGACGTGATCTCCTTGCGCGTCAACGGTGGCGTCGAGATGTTGACTGCAATGATCACATCGCCGCAGAGCTTGCGCGCCTGGTCGATCGGCAGGTTGTTGGCGATCCCGCCGTCGACCAGCAGCCGGCCATCGATCTCCACCGGTGAAATTGCGCCCGGGACGGACATGCTGGCGCGCATCGCCTGCGCGACGCTGCCGCTGTTCAGCACGACCGATTCGCCGGTCTCGATGTCGGTGGCCATCGCCTCGAAGGGGATGGGCAGCCTGCGGAAATCGCTGATGCCGATCGCAGGTTCGGCCAGGATGCGGAAGAAGGCCTCGATAGATACGCCAGCGATGACGCCTTTCGGCAACGCGAGGCCGCCGTCCTTCACGCCGAACTCAGGCGCGAACAGCGTCTTGTAGTCATCGCCCTTGCGCCGCATCGAGATCTCGTCACGCGGCGGCGCATCGCGGAAGATCTCGGTCCAGTCTGCAGCCAGCACCAGTTCCTCGAGGCGCTTGGGCGGTGTGCCCGACGCAAACGTGCCCCCGACGATCGACCCCATGCTGGTGCCGGTCACGCAGTGGATGGGAATGCGCAGTTCCTCCAGCGCCTTCAGCACGCCCACGTGCGCAATGCCACGGGCACCGCCACCGGACAACGCGAGGCCGATGCGCGGCGGCGCGCCGACGTTGACCGGCCCCGCCGACTGGGCGACGACCGCCGACGAACCGGCTAGCAACGGCAACATCCATGCAACGATCGATCGCGATCGAAAGGTACCGGATCTTGAAGCGGTCTTTTCCAACTCTCCTGCACGCTTGGTGTGGGCCGACGAGGTGTGGTGGAGGCGTTCCGCGGCTCGTCCGTAATGACCTTCCTCATTAAC
>JANNNM010000776.1:0-2561 GCA_031398535.1 Betaproteobacteria bacterium
AGCCTCGTCATCCGCGCGATCCGCGACTATTTCCACCAGGAAATCGGCGAACTGCTGATCGACACGGAAGCCATCTTCGAGCAGGCCCAGCAGTTCATGGGCCACGTGATGCCGGCCAACGTCAATCGCGTCAAGCTCTACAAGGACGACGTTCCGCTCTTCTCGCGCTTCCAGATCGAGCACCAGATCGAAACCGCGTATGCGCGGCAGGTCGCGCTGCCCGCCGGTGGCGCGATCGTCATCGACCACACCGAAGCCCTAGTGTCGGTGGACGTCAACTCGGCGCGCGCCACCAAGGGCAGCGACATCGAGGCCACGGCGTTCAACACCAACTGTGAAGCGGCGGATGAAATCGCCCGCCAGCTGCGCCTGCGCGATCTTGGCGGCCTCATCGTGATCGACTTCATCGACATGGAGAGCACCAAGAACCAGCGCGATGTCGAGAACCGCCTGCGCGATGCGCTGCGCTACGACCGCGCCCGCGTGCAGCTGGGCAAGATCTCGCGCTTCGGCCTGATGGAGCTGTCCCGCCAACGCCTGCGCCCCGCGCTGGCCGAAGCGGCGCACATCCCGTGCCCGCGTTGCCATGGCATCGGCCACATCCGCGGCACCGAGTCCACTGCATTGCATATCCTGCGGATCCTGCAGGAAGAGGCGATGAAGGAAAACACCGCGCAGGTCGTCGCGCAGGTGCCGGTGGACGTCGCCACGTTCCTGCTGAACGAAAAGCGCAACGAAGTGCTGTCGATCGAAACGCGCTTCAAGGTCAACGTGCTGGTCGTGCCCAATCGTCACCTCGAGACGCCCAACTACACGATCGAGCGCCTGCGGCACGACGACTTGAACCACGCGGAGCCGCTGCCGTTGTCCTTCGACATGGTGCAGGCGCCGGAGCAACTCGATCCGGCCCAGCAGAAGAAGGACGAAGCAGCCGCAGCGCCCCGCCAGGAAGCCATGGTCAAGGGCATCACGCCGACCCAGCCGGCACCGTTGCCGGTGGAAAAGCCCGTGGTCGTCCCGGTGGCTCCGCTTGCACCGGCCGACTCGGGCGGCTTCTTCGCCAAGATGCTCGGCTGGTTCCGTGCTGCACCGGCCACGCCGGCGCCTGTCTCGGCAACCGCAACGCCCGCGCGCAGCGAGCGCTCCAACGAGCGCAACCGCGACGGCCGCCGCGATGGGCGCAACGAACGGGGCGATCGTCCACGCGGCGATGGCCGCCGTGGTGGTGGCAATAACGAGCGTCGCGATGAAGGCGGCGGCGACAAGCGCCGTGGCAATCGCGACCAGCGCCAGGAGGGTGGTCGCGACGAAGCCCGTGGCGACAAGCGCAGCGACAATCGCGGCGAAGCCCGGGGAGACGCGCCGCGCGCGCCGCAGCAGCGCAACGGCGAAGCCGGTGCCCCGCAGAAGCGTGAAGAACGCCGCGAAGGCCAGCGTCCGCCGCGTGAACCACGCGAGCCCCGCGAACCGCGTGAAGTCCAGGCCCCGCGTCCGCCGCGTGAGCCGCGTCCCGAAACCGCACCGGCCGCCGAGTTGCTGGAGAACGGTGTCATCGACGGCGTGAACGCGCCGGTGGACAACGCTGCCGCCGAAGGCAAGGAAGGCGGCAACCGTCGTCGTCGTGGCCGTCGTGGCCGTGGTGGCGATCGTGCCGATCGACCGGACGACAACGGTGGCATCGACCATGGTGCCGACGGTGTCGTGGCCGACGACGTGAACGTCGTGGCAGCAACGGGTGACGAAGCACCGCCCGCCCGCGAGGCGCGCCCGCCGCGTCCGCCGCGCGAACAACGCGAGCCCCGTGAACCGCGCGTCCCGCGCGAGCAACGCGAACCGCGTGCCGAAACCACTTCCACGCCTGAGGCCGTGGCCATGCGTGCCAACGCCGCCGCCATGTATCCGGACGTGACGCCGTCACAGTCCGCACCGGAGCCGATGGCCCCGGTCGCGGAAGTGCCGGTGGTTCGCGCGCCTGAAGTCGTGGCACCGGTTCATGTACCCGCCCCGGTGGAAGCGCCTGCGCCGGTTCACGTGCCCGCCCTGGAAATCGTCGTGGCGCCCGTTGCCCCACCGGCACCGGTCGCCGTCGCGCCGGCACCGCCCAAGCCGCGGCAAGTGGAGATTCCGCTGGTGGCGATGAGCCTGCCTGCCGAATCCGGGCTGGTGCTGATCGAGACCAGCCACAAGGCCCCGCCGCCGATGGCCAACGACGAGGCGCCCGCGCGTCCGCGTCGCGTGCGCCCGCCGAAGGTGGAGATCGCGAGCGAGCCGCTCGAGATCGTCGAAACGCAGAAGGGTCCGGCCGCGTAACGCGAACGGACCTGCCGTGACGAAAAGGGGAACGCTTGCGTTCCCCTTTTTTTGTTGACGCCTGCCCATGGTTCTGTAGGCGCGGCTTGTATCTTGCCCCCGGACCTGTGGGGTAGAGTTTCTGGTGTCTGCGAGAGCCGGACTTGTCCCGTGCAGCATGTTTGAGGCTGGGGTATCCAATAGCCCGCGCTGAAGTGAATTGCGCACGGGGCCGCACCGGTCTTCGCATAACCCGAACGGTTACCAGCGCC
>JANNNM010000779.1:0-1526 GCA_031398535.1 Betaproteobacteria bacterium
CGTTCCGCTCCCGCTTCCACTGGGTGCCGCCGCAGACGCTGGCGCAGGGGCTGCGTGCGGCGCTCACCTCGCCATCGCCGCTATAATCGGGGCTTGTGTTCCCCAAGGCCGCTGCCCCATGGATTCCCGTGCTTCCGGCCGCCGCGCCGACCAATTGCGCACCGTGCGCGTTACCCGTGCTTTCACCCGTCACGCCGAAGGCTCGGTGCTGATCGAGATGGGGGATACGCACGTGCTCTGCACCGCCAGTGTCGAGGAGGGCGTGCCGCCCTTCCTGAAGGGCAAGGGGCAGGGCTGGCTTACGGCGGAGTACGGCATGCTGCCGCGTGCGACCAACACGCGCGGCGAGCGCGAGGCGGCGCGCGGCAAGCAGTCGGGCCGCACACAGGAGATCCAGCGGTTGATCGGTCGCAGCCTGCGCGCCGTCACCGACATGAAGGCGCTGGGCGAGCGCACGATCAAGGTCGACTGCGATGTGCTGCAGGCGGATGGCGGTACTCGCTGCGCGTCGATCACCGGTGCGTGCATCGCGGTAGCGGATGCAGTTTCATGGTGCCGCGAACGCGGTTTGGTCACCGGTGATCCGTTGCGCGAATTCGTTGCAGCCGTGTCAGTGGGCATCGTCGATGGCGTGCCGATGCTCGACCTCGACTACGGCGAAGATTCGCAGTGCGATACGGACATGAACGTGGTGATGACCGCAGGCGGCGGCTTCGTCGAGTTGCAGGGCACCGCGGAAGGCGCGCCGTTCAGCCGCGCGGAGCTCGATACGCTGATGCGCCTCGCCGACGGCGGCATTCGTGGCCTGCTGGCGGCGCAAGCCGAGGCGCTCGCGCGGTGATCTCCAGTCTGGTGCTGGCGTCCAACAATCCGGGCAAGCTGCGAGAGTTTGCCCGGCTGCTGGCACCGCTTGGCATCGACGTCGTGCCGCAGGCGGAACTTGGCATTCCCGATGCGCCAGAGCCGCATATCACCTTCGTCGAGAACGCCCTGGCGAAGGCGCGGCATGCGAGCACGCTGTCGGGTTTGCCGGCGTTGGCCGACGATTCCGGTGTGTGCGTGGAAGCATTGGGTGGCGCGCCTGGCGTCTTCTCGGCGCGCTATGCGGGCGACCAGCGCTCCGACACCGACAACAACCTGAAGCTGGTGCGCGACCTGCAAGGTGTGGCCGACCGCCGCGCGCACTACTACTGCGTGCTGGTGCTGGTCCGGCATGCGGACGATCCGGAGCCGCTGATCGCCGAGGGCACGTGGCCGGGCATCATCATCGACGAGCCGCGCGGAGATGGTGGCTTCGGTTACGACCCGCACTTTCTCGACGTGGAGTCGGGGCTGACCGGCGCGGAGCTGCCGCTCGAGATCAAGAACGCGCGGTCGCATCGCGGACATGCGATCCGCGCGCTGATAGGCAAGCTCAACCTGGCGCAGGCATTATGAATCTGCCTGCCGCTTCGGTGGTGCCTGGGCCGACGGCGCAACCGCGCTTCGAAGTGTTGCCGCCGCTGGCGCTGTACGTGCACATCCCG